>DAOVSA010000034.1 GCA_030633635.1 Candidatus Altarchaeota archaeon | reverse complement strand
AGATTCAAATAACATCTCCGGACCAGTTACAGGCATTTGTTAAACAAGAGGAGGATATGCTGAGGGAAATGGTGAGTCAGGTCGAGGAGAGTGGTGCAAACGTTCTGTTTTGTCAGAAGGGGATAGATGATCTGGCACAACATTTTTTGGCAAAGAAAGGCATACTCACAGCCAGAAGGGTAAAAAAGTCAGATATGGAGAAATTAGCGAAAGCAACCGGTGCAAATGTGGTAACAACTATCAAAGAGCTTAGCGATGAGGATTTAGGTGAAGCCAAGGTGGTTGAGGAGACAAAAATATCCGGAGATGAGATGATTTTTGTCAGGGATTGTCCCAATCCAAAGGCGGTTAGTTTGTTAATCAGGGGCGGAACAGAGCACGTAGTTGATGAAGTAGAAAGAGCAGTTGAAGATGCAATAGGTGGTGTTGCAGCCGCAGTAGAGATTGGAAAATTTGTTACCGGTGGCGGTGCCCCGGAAATCGAAGTAGCAGAGCAGTTAAGAGAATATGCAAAGACCATTGGCGGTAGAGAACAACTTGCGATAGGTGCTTTTGCGGATTCAGTAGAGATAATACCAAAAACTCTGGCACAGTCTGCAGGAATGGATGCAATAGATACACTGGTTGAATTGAGAGAAAAACATGCAAAGGGAGACGTTAATATTGGTATTGCAGTCATCGATAGAAAGATAGCTGATTTATATAATATGGGCGTCATTGAACCGTTGAAAATAAAGACCCAGGCTATAAAGTCTGCGAGTGAAGCAGCACATATGGTCCTGAGAATCGATGATGTCATCGCAGTATCCAAGATGGGTAAGGGCGGAGGAGCACCAGAGATGCCCGGAGCAGGAGGAATGCCACCCGGTATGGGGGGCATGTACTGAATTAACAACTAATTTTTTTCTGATTCTTTTTCTAATTATTTTTCTTTTTCTATCTTCTTCTATTTTTAAATGCTCATACGCATTTATTTTATTATTCTTTATTCATAATCTTTTCTCTAAATGAAGAATTTGAAGAATTAAATAAAAAATGGAATTAATAATCTTGGTGCCGATATCTGCCACTATTGCCTTGATTTTTGCAGGTTATCTAAGCCTTAAAATCATGAAAGAGGATGCCGGAACCCCCGAGATGAAAAAAATTTCAGACATCATCCATGAGGGGGCGATGACTTTCCTTAATGGAGAATATAAAATTCTGGCTGTTTTTGTTATTTTGGTGGCAGTAATTTTGGCTTTGCTGATAAATCCCAGTACTGCCGTAACCTTTGTTGCGGGAGCATTTTGTTCGGCACTCACAGGAAACATAGGGATGAGGATCGCCACCAAAGCGAATTCAAGGACAGCCAATTCGTGTGCAGAGAGTCTAAATAAAGGACTGAATGTTGCGTTTTCAAGTGGTGTGGTAATGGGTATGTCCGTTGTTGGCATTGGCATTCTTGGTTTGAGTATCGTATACTACATTTTCCGTGACCCGAGCATAATCTTTGGCTTTGGATTCGGTGCTTCATCGATAGCATTATTTGCAAGAGTTGGTGGAGGGATATTCACCAAGGCGGCAGATGTGGGTGCTGATCTTGTTGGAAAGGTTGAACAGGGGATACCTGAAGATGATCCCAGAAACCCGGCAGTGATAGCTGATAACGTTGGGGACAATGTCGGTGATGTGGCCGGAATGGGAGCAGATTTATTTGAAAGTTATGTGGACTCCATGATCTCAGCAATGGCAATAGGATTTGCAGGTATCGCCATAGGTGGTTTAGCACTCGATAAAGCAAGTACCATGACATTTCCAATGATCTTATCTGCTGTAGGTATTTTTTCATCAATCGCGGGAACGTTTTTTGTCCGGACCACAGGTAAGAATGTGCACTCGGCACTCAACAAGGGGATGTTCGCCGCTGCAATTTTAATGAGTGTTCTCAGCTACTTTCTGGTGGTCGTAGTTTTTGGTACATCCAATATCGGTATATTCTATGCAACACTCGCTGGCTTGGTCGCAGGTGTTGTGATCGGCTTAATCACCGAATACTACACATCATATGAAAACTCACCCACTCGAAACATTGCTGAGGCAGCACAGACCGGGGCCGGAACAAATATTATCAGTGGTTTAGCTGTCGGTATGTCAAGTACATTGGTGCCGGTTGTTACAGTATGTATCGCAATCTTAGTTGCTTATCATTTCGCCGGTTTATATGGAATAGCAATTGCCGCGGTGGGTATGCTCTCTACACTCGGAATAACCCTTGCCATGGATACGTATGGTCCAGTCGCAGATAATGCAGCTGGAATAGCTGAGATGGCACATATGGGGGGGGAAGTGAGAAAACGAGCAGAGGAACTCGATGCTGTTGGAAATACAACTGCCGCCATTGGTAAAGGATTTGCCATTGGATCTGCTGCATTAACCGCTCTGGCACTTTTTTCAGCATACACCCAAGTAGTGGGCCTAAAAGTTATTAGCCTCACCAATCCAACAGTATTTGTCGGATTGTTCATAGGTTGTTTATTGCCGTTTCTCTTCTCTTCGTTTACTATGAGTGCTGTAGGAACAACGGCATATAAGATAGTTGAGGAAGTGAGGAAGCAATTTAAGGAGATTCCGGGTTTGATGGAAGGAAAAGCAGAACCAAACTATACGAGATGTATTGAAATAAGTACGAAGGGAGCATTAAGAGAGATGATAATCCCTGGAGTACTGGCAGTTATGGCTCCAATCGTTGTTGGATTAACACTCGGTGCCGAGGCTCTTGGAGGATTATTGGCAGGATCAATAGGTACTGGATTTTTACTCGCGATCATGATGGCAAATTCCGGTGGTGCTTGGGATAATGCAAAGAAGTATATAGAAGCTGGAAACTTGGGTGGTAAGGGATCAGACGCACATAAAGCAGCTGTAATCGGTGATACGGTTGGTGATCCGTTTAAGGATACATCAGGACCGTCATTGAATATACTGATTAAATTGATGTCTATAGTGGCGTTAGTCTTTTCCCCATTATTAATTTAGATAAGTGGTGATTTATTAATTAGATAAAGTGGTGATTTATTAATTAGATAAAGTGGTGATTTATTAATTAGATAAAGTGGTGATCAAATGTATAGCTTAGTAACGATTAAGGATGTTGTATGTGTACCTCCGCGCAGGTTTGGTGAGGATTTGAAGAAGGTTATTATCTCAGAACTGGAGGATATACTCGCTGGAAGAGTTGACAGGGATATTGGAATAATTCTAACGATTACAGATGTGAAAGAAATCGGTGAAGGCAGGATTATTATGAGCGATGCATCAGTTCATTATGATACTACCTTTGAGATATTGGCTTATCAACCACAACTCCAGGAAGTAGTAGAGGGACTGGTCACAGAAATAACAGAATTTGGTGCCTTTGTATGTTTCGGGCCGATAGACGGTTTGATTCATGTATCACAAGTGACAGAGGATTATATGAATTATGATCAAAAAAACTCATTGCTTGTGGGAAGGGAGAGTCATAAATTACTGAAACAGGGAGATCTGATCAGAGCCAGAATCATTGCCATGAGCCTGAAGGATACGCTATCGAATTCGAAGATAGGTCTGACGATGAGACAACCATATCTTGGAAAGCTTGAGTGGTTAGATGAAGAAAGAGAAAAGAAAGAAAAAAGTATTGAAAAGGGAAGTAATGCAGAGGAAAAGCAAAAAGATCAAAAAAGCAAAAATAAAAAATCAAAAAAAGGTGACAAATGATGAGAGCGTGCAGGACATGTCACAGGATAACAAGTAGTGAAATATGTCCAACGTGCAAAATAAGCACGAGTCAATATTGGAGCGGTTATCTAGGCATTATAGACCCGGAAAAATCAGAGATAGCCAAAAAATTGAAGGATGGATGGCATACCGAGATAACTCCGGGGCAATATGCATTGAAGGTTAGATGATATGGTGTCTTTGAAATTATCCGAGCGTTTAAGAAAAGAGCTTAAAGAACCGCTTGGTGAGTTATTTTCAAGTATTGATGATGTGAAAATAGATTCAAAAATCATTATTTGCGTGGGGGATGAAACCACAAAACAGGTATTGAACTCCGGGATTTTGCCCAAGATCTGTATATATGATGGAAAAGTCATGCGAAAATCAGTTCCAATTCCGGATATACTTAAAAATCATAATGCCGAAGAGATTCACGTTAGAAACCCCCCGGGCCATTTGACCAAAGAGATTTTTAATGTACTTGGGAGGGCATTAGCATCCAAATCAAACATAAAAATTGTGGTGGATGGTGAGGAAGACCTTGCAGTACTTGCCGCAATAGATCTTGCACCAATTGATTCATTGATCCTGTATGGTCAACCCCACGAGGGTGTGGTTGCAATCAAGGTCGATAAACGAATCAAGGATAAGGTGAAGGGTATATTGAGGGAAATGGGGGATGACAGATACATCCGTTGATACTTCAAAATTAAAACTTTAAATAAATAGAATAATAGGATGAAAATAAAAATCTTGAGTGAGAGGGAAAATCCGTTATTAGATCGACGGGAAATCAAATTTAGGGTAAGATATGAGGAGGCAACGCCCCCAATAAAAGCTGTTAGGAGTAAATTGATTGCTTTTTTGAGTTCAGATGAGAAATTGACCATTATGAACCAGATAAAACCGGAATTTGGAAAAACATCAGCTTTGGGGTATGCAAAGGTCTATAAAGATGAAAAAGCAATGGAGATCGAACCTGCTCACAGGATAAAAAAGAATTTTGAAAAATTGGGGAGTGAGAAGGGAGAATCTGAAGACAAATCCATTAGTGGAGGAGAAAAATGACTAAAAAGGGGGGGAAGGGGACTAAAAAAAGAGAAGGAAGTAAAAAATGGATGCGATATGATCTTGAAGGGAAAATCAAGCGAAAGAACAAGTTTTGTCCGAAATGTGGTCCAGGGGTTTTCATGGCACATCATGCGGATAGAGATTCCTGTGGAAAGTGTAATTATACGGAATTTAGAAAGCACAGGAAATGAAGGTAGATATACTTGAATCGTTAAAAAAAGGTTTTAGGATACTGAAAGATAATCCAATAATCTTTGTTCCGGTTATAGTGCTCGCTATCCTCAGTTTTTTAATATCACAGTTTTTTTTTCCTATGCTCCCGCCCGAGGAGGATATTTTACTATCTGGAAAGATAATAGAGGCAGGCAATACAACCGCCACCGACGATAAATTCGTCAGGGATATTATCTTAAGGAGCACGACAGTACTCATACTTGAGACTATATCAATTATGGTGATATCCACGTTCTTCTATAGTATGATAATACGGATGGTATATGATGCAACAGTAAAAAAGCTGTCCCTCTCAGAAGGAAGAAGAATAGCTGTAAAAAAATATCCATACGTGCTCGTCTCAAGTGTGATATGTATGGCTATTAGTGGAATTGGGGCCACAGTATTCGTGATTCCTGGGATTTTCCTCTTTATCAAACTCCTCTATTTCGATTGTGCAATTCTAATAGATGATGAAAAGATCATAAATTCATTAAAAAAGAGTTGGAAGATCACAAGAGGTGATTGGTGGACAAGTTTCGCACTATGTTTGCTCTTCGGATTATTGTTCTTGTTACTATCATTATTGCCGGGGTTATTGAGTAAATTTATGATAGAGTTGCTTTGGGTACCTTGGTTCACGTCTAGCCTAACCATCGCATATCTCCAATTAACAGAAAGATACGACAGATGAAAATAATCGGAATTGATCTCGCTGGAAATCCGAAAAATGACACTGGTTTTTGTATTCTCAATGTTGAAAACGAAACAGGGGAAAAGAGCGTAACCACAAGAATCCTGCATTCGAATTCCGAGATCATCAAAAAAATAATCCAGATCAAACCGGAACTTATTGCAATAGACGCGCCACTCATATTCTCAGGAAAACCGCGCGAATGTGACAACAGATTGAGGAAATACGGTGCACTACCAGTAACCCTTAAGGGTATGGAAGTTCTTGCAGTGAGGGGTGCAGGGTTGGCCGATGAATTAGAGCAAATGCATTTAAACTTTATTGAAGTGTTTTCCACTGCAAGTGCAAAAATTCTTGGTTTGCATAAATCCCGTGGGACACTAATACAAAAAGAATTGATTAATATGGGTTTAAAAGGCGATACAGAAAAAAGAATGTTAAGTAAGGACGAGTTGGATGCAATATTTGCCGCTATAACTGGATATTTATACCTGATAGGACAAAGTGAATCGATCGGGGATGAAAACGGAAAAATCATCGTACCAAAGGTCTAAATATTAAGTGAAGTATGACGCAGTCGCCGAGCGAAAATTATTTGATTATAAATTCGTTTGAATTTTGTTTTTGTCTCCAATTAAGTATCCTGAGATATATTCCTCCGGCTAAAATAATCGGTAATGGTATTAACGTTTGATTTATAGCTCCAATCGATCCCGAGATAATGGCCACTATCGCAGATATCATTACTGTCACGAAGTAGGT
>DAOVSA010000156.1 GCA_030633635.1 Candidatus Altarchaeota archaeon | reverse complement strand
TAGCGACCAGAAGAGCAGTTGAAGGGCATAAGATAGAGATAAAATATCCGATAATTTACTGGGATAAGAAACGAATCGTAGAAGAGGGTATGCAATTGGGAGTACCGTTTGAGCTGACCTGGAGTTGTTATAAAGGGGGAGAGAAAGCCTGTGGAAGATGTGATTCGTGTATTTTGAGACTTGATGGATTTAAAAGAGCTGGTTGTAAAGATCCGATAGAATATGAGGTTGAATAAGAACGATATTGTTCATGTTCTGTAATTTCAATTACAGAACAGTAAAAACCCGAATTAGTGACGAAGTCACTAATTGGGCACGAATTAGAGCCTTTGGCTCTAATTGTGCAACAAATCTTTGATTTGTTCGCACAAAAATTCCTTGGAATTTTTCGTGTTTTCCGAAGGAAAATTTTCTTGACAAGTTACAAAATTCCGAAGAACTTCCCTGCGTTCTTGGTTGTAGTTTCCTCCACCACTTCTAGATTAATATTTTTAACCTCAGCGATCTTTTCTGCACTTAATTTCACATTTACCGGTTCATTTCTCGTCTTTGGAACCGGGGAGAGATAAGGAGCGTCTGTTTCCAGAACCATTGATTCCAAAGGGAGATCTTTTGCAAGTCTTTGCTTCTGTTTTGAATAGATGATGCTTGTAGGTATGGAGATAAGACAACCAAAACAGATCGCTCTTTCAGCTTGCTCTTTGGATCCAGAAAAGCAGTGCATCAATGCTGGTTTGCCGGATTTTTCCAGTTCACAGATCACGTCCCCTTCGGCATCTCTGGAATGGATGACTAATGGAAGTTTTAATTCATCTGATAATTCAATAAATATTTTGAAATTCTCCATTTCCTTTTTTCTCTTTTCAGAATCCTTAATCCAGTAGTAATCCAGTCCAACCTCGCCTATGCCTACGATTTTGTCCTTGTGCTTTCTTATAAGAGCGATTGTTTCCTTGATAATTTTCTCGTCAAATTCCTGGGGGGAAAGGCCGAATGTTGCGAAAACGTTGTCGTGTTTTTCAATAATTTCGAGGGTTTTTTTGATTCGGTCAGGGCCCATTGCAGAGGTTATGATGAGGATGTTTTCCTGCTCTGCTTTTTTGATTATTTCGCTTCTGTCGTTGTCGAACTGGGGGAAGTCTAGGTGGGTATGGGTGTCAATTAGCATTTTTGATTTTTAAGATATTTGATAGACTAAGATATTTCGTCACTCAAACACCCCATCGATTTTTACCCCGCAATTTGGACATCTACTGTCTTTGATCTTATTTTCCAAAACCTCAAAGCCGTACCTGCGTATCAATAATTCCTTACAATTATAACAATAGGTGTTTTCACCCTCATCTCCGGGGATATTTCCGGTATACACGTATCTTAACCCGGCATTTAAACCGACTTCCCTGGCTTTCAGGAGTGTTTCGATGGGCGTAGAATTCAAATGTGTCAATTTATAGGCTGGAGAAAATCGAGAGACGTGCCATGGTGTTCCTTTACCCAATTCATTCTTTATAAATTCTGCAATCTGTTGTAACTCTTCTTTTGAATCATTAAGCGTTGGAATCACCAGAGTCGTTACCTCGACCCAAATACCGAGTTTTTTCATCCTCTTCAATGTATCCAGAACCGGTTCAAGTCGTGCACCACAAATTTCTCTGTAAAATTTCTCTGTAAATCCCTTTAAATCGACGTTTGCGGCGTCTAAATATCTTTTAATGGTATTTAATGCCTCTTTGGTCATATAACCATTGGTGACGAAGGTATTGCACAGACCTTTTTCCTTTGCGAGTTTTGCCGTGTCATACGCATACTCAAAGAATATGGTCGGTTCTGTGTAGGTATAGGATATGCTATTGCAGTTATAACTCAGGGATAATTCCACCACTTCGGCAGGGGATAAATCTCGACCATTTATTTTGTTTTGATCTCTTGGCATCTGACTGATGTCATAATTCTGACAGTGCTTACATCTGAAATTACATCCCACGGTGGCTATGGAAAACGAGTTGGAACCAGGATAAAAATGAAAGAATGGCTTTTTTTCTATCGGATCTGCGTGTGATGCTATCGCCTTTCCATAGACTAATGAGTATAATTTCCCGTGTACGTTCTCCCTGACGCCACATATTCCTCTCTTACCCTCCATGATCGTACATCTATGTGCGCAGAGTCCACATTTCACCTGTCCATCCAATTTTTCATATAACATAGCTTCTTTCATCTTTTTCTACACTCAAAAATCGATATGTGGAAGTTTGAATTAGAATAAATATTTCCATTCACATTGTAATTAACATTCACATTGTAATTAATAATGCAATATCTAAAAATACCACAGGAACGAATCGGTATATTGATCGGCGAGCATGCAAAGGTCAAAAAGGAAATTGAGAAAAGAACGAAGACGAAAATAGATATTGGGGAAACGGATATAACAATTGAGGGTGAGTCTTTTGGTGAATGGATCGCCAAGGATGTCGTAAAAGCGATAGGCAGGGGATTTAACCCGGAAAAGGCATTTATGTTGTTTAACGATGCAAATTCCCTTGAAGTAATTTCAATATCAGAACATACAT
>DAOVSA010000098.1 GCA_030633635.1 Candidatus Altarchaeota archaeon | reverse complement strand
TTAAACGATGGAAATATTGGGAATATGTTCTAGGTATTGCTGCGGGTTATATGCTGGAAAAGTACTTGTTATAGTACAGGTTCGCTACTATAAACTCCATCCGATTCCAAGAGCCATTCTGTCTTTACTCTAAGTCCTAAGAAGAACGTAGTTAAATCTTTTATATAAATGCGCCCCCCAGCCACTTCGTACTGATGGTCCCAGTTTTCATCATCATCATCAATTATACCATTAAAATTGTTGTCATAACCATCATGACTAAAAATGGTTCTTTCATTGTCACCAAGATGGTGGTATGTTGAATCGCCATTTATAATTCTTGTTAGCACACTAAGTTTATCAATCGCATCAAGGACAGTCGTAGATCCGCTAGTCCGAGCAATTGCTCGGCCCCAAATCTGAGGGTCATATTGATGTAGCTCCACCTTAGGTAAATAACCCTCCTGTCTAAATCCTGAGTTACACCGCGTTGTAAATGCACCATCATCCATTCTCTCAAAATCAAATATCACATAGAAGTTACAAGAATTAATGTCTTTTTTGTCACTTGGGTCATTTATATTTACCAGAGATCCTTTCACGGTATATATTCCAACGGGTATTTGATCCTTGTATAATGGATTGCCATTTGTGTCGGTCCATCGCCAAATACTACCGAAGCCATCATTGGAAATAAGGCACATAGATGATTTGCATGATCCAATAGGCGTATTAGCATCGTTAGGACTATAGACCTCAAATAAGCCCTCATAACTCGCTGACAATTGGTTATCTAAAGTTAAAATAAAAGTGGGATTGTCTATTCCTCTTCTAAATACGGCTGCTTCATATTTCGTCGGAAATTTCCAATCTTTGGTTGCATCATCAACATTCCCTATCTGGCTAACACTTACTGTTCCACTGGGGACCTCACCACTCACGCTAAAACTCTTTATATCGTCTGCAGAGCCCAAATCTGTTACAACTTGTACCCAAACGGTATGATCACCGTTTTCAGAAGGCGCCTTGGCTTTTATTAAATATTCCTTGTTTGCGTAAATTATTTTTATAGGAGGCCATGTCCAGCCAATATAAGTACAGCCACCAATATTATCATAATCATCAGAGATTATGACTCCGTCTTTCTTTGAATATGCATGAATAATTTCAGTTTTACCATCATTGTCTGTGTCACCAAGTGACAAACCCACATGACCATCTTCAGGGGCCTCAACAGAATCATAAAATGCTAAAGCACCACGTGGTGGAGCGCCCGTTTTAAGCGGCTCTAAGCTATTAGCAGCTTGTTTTGCCGATCCTTGAGGCGATAGTGTCCAATCAGCCCCATTTTGCTTTTTGTATGCATGAACAACAAACCGCCAGCAATATCCATCATAGTCATGAGAGTACAGTTTATTTTTTGCCCATTCAATAGCCTTGTCTATCCTCCCATCCTCAATGTTCACGTTTTTATCATCAATTTTAATTTCTATCTCAGCCATTGTGATGGGGAAAGTACAACATTCTTCTTTATCGGTGATTTTTAGATGTATATCCTTTATCTCTTTTGGATCATATACGGTCTTATCCAATGCCATTGCTAACTCTATACCCTTTATCACCTCACCTAATTCCTTTCCACCTATTTCGTATAATCTATTCCAACCAGTAACCCATAGATGGCCAAGTGGCCCAAACCCCATTCCTTCAACATCATCCTCAACGGGATTGTCATAATAAAAGCGAGCGATTTCTTCCCAGCTCCCATCTGGATTCTTTCTCCACTGACCGATCCAGTTTGCTGTCATATCAGAAATCCAGAGGAAGCCATTTACAAATTCGAGACCATCGTGATGTCCGCCTTCATAACTCGGATATTTAAATTCATATTGCCATGATCTATCAACAGCCATATCAAAGCTGTATACTTCTCGTTCTCGAGTACATGTATACCAGGTATTTGCAGTTGGATCGTATGTAAAAGTCTCACCATTCTCTGGAGGGACAGGGATAGGATTCCCGTCTTTGTCTTTCACTCTCCCAAGATAGGTACCAAATGTGCCATCAGTGTTTTTAGCCCACTTTTCAATTCCCCTACTCCGAAATAATCAGGTCCATAATAAATGTGATTTTCGTCAATGTAGAATTCAGCGTGATGACCGCCATACCAGCCACAGTCTGCACCAAAATTATATATCTCAATTAGGCTTAAGCTTCTTGTAGCCATCGGTCCCGGATCTTCTGGATTGTTTGGATGCATATCGGGATCTTCGCCCGCTGGAATAGTGACACTGTAGACATAACAGTAGTCTTTCACAGCAACGTAAAGTTTATCGTCATATCCTCCCACACCGTTGCCTGGCGTATAACAAGAATTATCGGAACCAAAGTTAGCGTAGGTCAGAAATTCGTATGTTGGTACTTCTGCTTTAGAGATGATGTTGTCACCTCTTTTCATCTCAGGGGATAAATCATAGTTATCCTGTAGATCAATCGAACGGTCCGATACATCTTCCGACACAGCCGTCGATGGCACCAAGCTCATCAAAATCATGAATAAAACCAAACAGGCAATACCTTTTTTCATTTTTTGCCGCATAAAAGCTCCTAATGAAAGAGACCATATATAAAAGTTTCGGTTCATAATGAATTTTTCGTTAACACGTACACATTAAAAGCACCTGTTGATTCCCCTTTTACCTCTATTTTTCAGGTGCTTAAAAGCGCGAGAGGAAGGTGAAAGGTAAAGCGGAAGGTAAGCGAGTGTCCTTGTGACAAATACTATTTCCAATTGGAGCTACGGACATTCAGACTTTCTATTCCCCTTATACCACAGTTTCCGGTAAAATGGTATATTCAAATTCAAGAACTATCTTGACACAAAAGTTCAAAGAAATATTAGACTCATGTAGTAATAGGGATATAGCGGAGAAAAAGCCCATTGGATAATTTATTTGAGAAAGAGATTGGAGGTGCTGTAAAAGGATGAGTAGAATGGAAATCAAAGAGATGGGCAGTTCGTCCAAGAGGATGTATATACGCAATATTGCAGATATATTCCAAAAGTATATACGCAATGCGGATATAATGCCGGGTTATATTACGCAGTACTGCAAATATACCGTAGTCATATAAAATTCCGAACCCTGCCTGTTTTGTCTATGAGTGGACAAAGATATATAAAGTTTTTATATTTATTGTCCATATAGGGACTCGTGCAATGAAACCAGAAGGGCATCTTGAGAAGGCTCGTGCGTTTGAGGATAGAGCACATACAGAGGTTTAAAAGAAAATGACAAAAAACGAATACAACGATTTCTATTTGAATCGAAGAAAGGAGCGTCAATAGACCGGAATAACAAGATGGAATATATCGCCCCGGGGGTGATTCTGCTTCCTTTAGAAAAATCGAAGCGTGTAACTCAATTCTTCGATGCCTCGCATCTTACTTATTCCCTTATAAAAATATGGAGATAGAATGATAATGCTGCGTTCTAACGATTTTTGGCATGGCTCAGAATGTTATCTGCAATTGGTGCCTTGAAAAATGATGAATAGAGAAGAAATCTTTAAAAAGATAGCTTGGCTACTTAAAAATCAAGGGGCAAGAAAGATAGCTGTCAGAAGTCTTGGGAATAAAAGTGGATTTGTTGACGGAAAAATCTATTAGTCCATATTT
>DAOVSA010000022.1 GCA_030633635.1 Candidatus Altarchaeota archaeon | reverse complement strand
GGGCAAATGTCATAGTCTCCAATTATCCCGGAACCACCGTGGATTACACAAAGGGCTATATGAAGATAAAGGGTGAAGAGGCTGAAGTGATAGATGTTCCCGGAACCTTCTCCTTAGAACCCAAGGATATAGCCGAGGAAATAGCCCTTAAGATGTTAAAAGAAGAGAAACCAGATGTTGTTATAGATGTGATAGATGCCACCAAACTGGAGAGGGGTCTTTATTTGGCATTCGAGATAATGGAGAGGTTTAATTATCCTTTAATCATCGATTTGAATATGTGGGACGTCGCGGCCAGTAAAGGAATTGAGATAAATCTAAAGGAATTGAAAGAAATTTTATCTGTTCCGGTAATTACTACGGTGGCCATCTCGGGCGAAGGCATCAAGGAGTTGGCGGATATGGAACGGATTAAAAAAGCGATAATGAGCCAAGGAAAAAAGCCCATGCATGAACATCTTGGTGAAATTTTAAAGAAGATAGAGGGATACAATGCCAGCAAGAAGGAAAAAGGTTTTATTAACCCTGTTAGAACTTCATCGGAACTCTAAGAGAAGTATAAAACACGAGGAAATAGTAAATGCTACAAATCTGGGCAGAGGCATAGTTAGAAGAGAACTCGAAATCTTGAAATGTCTTGAATTGATCGATAGTTGTCCGGGAATGGAAGGAGGCTATATCCCAACGATACAGGTATATGGAGGAACAGAATGGTTGAACTAACGCCGGAGAAGAGATGGGATTATCTGGATAGATTGGTTAAGAAAGTAATTAGGATTAAAAAGAGGAAACTTAGTTTGAAGGATGCCATTGGCGATCTTACCATAAGACCCCTGACTGGAATACCCATTGCACTGGGTATACTTTTCTCCATTTGGATGTTCTTTGGCACATTTGCCGGGTTCTTTACGGATGGATTTATGGTTCCTCTATTTGATGAACACTATCTTCCATGGATTCAGGAGGCGTTCCCTGCGGAGCCAGCGTGGCTCTATGCCTTACTTGTTGGAACCCCCGGAGCTGATAATTGCTTTGAGGCATTCGGGGTCTTGACAACTGGTTTATTTGTTCCATTTGGGGTGGTTTTATGGGCAATAATACCCCTCTACCTGGCCATAGCCCTGTTGGAGGATATAGGTTATTTACCCAGGTTGGCGGTTTTGATAGATAATGTACTGCATAAAATAGGCTTGCACGGATTTGCTATTGTTCCAACTGTACTTTCATTTGGATGCAATATTCCAGGGGTTACTGCAGCAAGAATTTTAGAAACAAAGAAGGAGAGATTTATGATGATGGTAATCCTAGCCATATTCATTCCCTGTGGTGCTCAGATAGGTATAATGGAGGAAACCATAGCGGGAGAATATGGGGACTGGTTGATGTTTGCTATAATAGGTTACCTTCTTCTGGGCTATTTCATTACGGGGTGGGTTCTAAATCGAATAATCCCCGGGAAGTCTCCAGAGATATTGATAGATATCCCACCATATCAAAAACCCACGTGGAAAAATCTAATGATGAAGACCTGGATGAGAGTTAAATGCTTTTTGGTGCACGCAGTTCCGTTCGTTATTCTGGGTTCTCTGCTGGTTAATATTTTGTACATAGTTGGTATAGATAATGGAAATCTAACATTGGTTGAATTTGAAGAAACCGATAAATCGATCATGGGAAGGATTTCCATGGTGTTTGAGCCAATTCTTTCGGGATGGTTTGGCGTTCCAAAAGAAACGATCCTTCCCTTGGTGACGGCATTTTTGAGAAAGGATCTGGCGATAGCACAATTATCTGTAATTGAAATGTCCATGTATCAGTTATTCACTTCAGTAGTTTTAGTTTCCATCTATTTTCCATGTGTAGCAACCTTTATGATGCTATGGAAAGAATTGGGCTTCATAGGATCTCTAAAATCAATACTCATTTTGTTGATTGTTACCTTTGTATTTGGAGGATTATTACATGGATTATGGATATTGATGGGGGTTGCTTAGGGATATGACTACAGAAACAAAATATAATCTGGGACAGTATTATTTTGGAATTTTGGGTTTATTCACTCTAGGATTTGGATTTTTAGAACTGTTATTCTTCTTTACCGGAGTAGAGTATAGCTATGGGATACTCCAGATACCCCCTGTATTGATAAAGAGTATAGTAATTGCCTCAATGGGCATCTTCATGATAGCCGGAGCATTAAAACTGAAGTCCATTGATGGATTGGCTCTGATAACTCTGGCTTGTATTATGCTCTGGATTTTTGCAGCTAATGACCTATTTGAGATTGCAACTGTTTCAATACTGCCAGCAGAAGGAGAAGAAGTGGTGGAAGAAACAGCAGAAGCTGAAGAGCCACCAGAAGCTGAAGAGCCACCAGAAGCTGAAGAGCCACCAGAAGCTGAAGAGCCACCAGAAGCTGAAGAGCCACCAGAAGCTGAAGAAGAAGAGGCAGGTTGGTTTAATACCTGGGAAGGCTTTTTAGAGACATGGGGAGGGCCCTATAATCCATGTGTTATCTTATTGCCATTTACCCTGCCAATTTTCTTGTATATCAGAAATTATAGGGAAGAATTAAGGGTTTTTGAGCATTAAGAGGTGATCTGATGATGGAAACTCTTTGAAGGTATAGAACCAAAAATTGAGTTTCTAATTTTCGCCCCTATCTTTATAATCTCTATTATAATTGTATTTTTCTTAGCATGGAAAGGGAAGTGGTAAAAGAATACTTAAAAAGGAGGTGTAAAAAATGAAATTATTAAATGAAATAAAATCCAAAACGAAAGTAACTGTTAAAAAGATCGATGGCGGTCCGGAGATAAGAAAGCATCTTGAGGATTTAGGAGTTGCTAAAGGAATTGAACTCACTGTATTGGCTACTCAAGCACGGCATGAACACAGGGGACCTATCTCCCTAAAAATAGCTGACAGAGAAGTGATTATGGCTCAGGGAATGGCAGATAAGATACATGTGGAAAAAGAAGGCACATTGTTACCTCTCTTAAGACTGGAGAAAGGGGATGAGGGAACCGTCAAAGTCATCGAGGGTGGAAAGGATTTCAAAAATTGGCTTTCCGAATTGAGTATTGAAGAAGGAATTTGGGTGGAATTCTTGAAGCATATTCCAGATGACGCATTAGTGTTCAAGGTGGATGATAGAGAGATAAAAATGGGGGAGGGCGAAGCATCGAAGGTCTTTGTCGAGTATGAGGGAAACCCCATCCAGGTCAACTATCTGAGAGAGGGAGCAAAGACTAAAATAACCAAGATTATCGGTGGAGTGGGAGTCAGACAAAAATTGGATGAACTTGGAATTAAAGAGGGAACAGAGATTACCTTAATTGGGAAGGAGGAACGAGCGCCTATTCCCGTAAGAGGAAATTACGTTCATGCCAAAATAGGAGAGCATCTTATAACGATAGGTCATGGCATGGCAGAAAAAATCTGGGTAGATGTCGATGAAGGGGATGATCTCTTGGATTAGGAAGTGTAAATGCGGAATGTGTTGGTTTTGATACAGAAACAGATTTGTATGTGGAGGTGTGATTTACGTTCCAGAGAAATAGGATTTATATAAAAAATGGATCTAACACGGACTTCCGAGAACTATCTAAAGGCAATATATAACATCATCCAGAAAAAGGGTTATGCCAGAACGAGGGATATTTCCAGAGAACTGGAGATCAGTCCCCCGAGCGTTACGGAGATGTTGAAGAAGTTGAATGATAGAGGGTTAGTTAATTATGAAAGGTATGGTGGAGTGACATTAACCAAGACAGGTGAAAGAGTAGCCAAGTCAGTGAAGACAAGATACGACACCATAAGAACACTCCTGGAAATCATCCTGGTTTCTGATAAGACCGCCGAGAGGGATGCATGTAATATCGAACACGAGATAAGCCCGGAAACCGTTGAGCAGTTAACAAAATTTGTTAAGTTCGTTGAGACCGCGCCCATGTATCCGAAATGGCTTGAACATTTCAAGGAATTCTGCAGGATGGGAGAATATGTTTGTGATTCCAAGAAGAGAGATTAGGTATTCCTAAATTTTCCTAAAAATTTTGAATTCGAAAATTATAACCTAACTTCTTTTGATCTGAATATTTATGCACCTAAAATTAGAATAGTATACAACATATTTAGGTTTACCTAAAAAATTTTAAAAAAAGGGGGGGAGAAATGCCAGCAAGAAGGAAGACGGTTTTATCAAACCTATTAGAACTTCATCGGGAATTTAAAAGGTCCATAAAACTTGATGAAATTGTAGATGCCACACATCTGGGTAGAGGTATGGTTAGAAAAGAACTGGAGATCTTGAAATGTCTTGAGCTGATTGAGAGTCGTCCAGGTATGAAAGGAGGCTATACCCCCACAATATATGCATATGGGGCAGAATTTTGAAGAATAAGGGATGTATGAGCAATTTGAAGTATGAAGTTTCGTCTACCAGAAAAATTCACATAATAAAAAATACTTAAAAAAGAGGTGAAAAATGTCCGAAATAGCTATAGTTTATTGGAGTGGAACCGGAAACACAGAAACGATGGCTAAAGCCATTAAGGAGGGTATTGAGTCAGAAGGAGGAGATGTTTTATTAAAAAGGATTGAAGAAACCAGATTAGATGATATCAAAGATGCCAAGGCCATAGTCTTGGGTTCTCCCTCGATGGGGGCAGAGGAACTGGCTGAGGAGATGGACTCCTTTGTAAGTCAGATGGAAAATGAGGAAATGAATGATAAAGTTGCCGGTGCTTTCGGTTCCTACGACTGGGGTGACGGGCAATGGATGAAGGATTTTATTGATAGATTAAGAAAAGGGGGTTTCAAAGTGGTTGGAGATGGTTTGATAATACACCTAACCCCGGACGAGGAGGGTCTTGAAAGATGTCGGGGATATGGAGGAATGATTCTGAAGGAAATAAAGTAGGAGGATGTGCAGAAAAGATCAGAGGATTAGATATCTGGCAGGGCATATAGCAAACCATATAGCGGCGAGCATCGCAGGGGAGAAATCGGCCACATTGATGAATCTCTCCAACAGTCGCAATGGGCTCTTTGATCTATGGAATGAGTTTAGTAAGGATATCTTTCATACAGGTAATATCGGCTATTATGAATTAAAAAGAGGAGATACGAATATAATTGTCTTATTTTTTTGCCGACACAAAATAGACGAGCTTTTAAGGAGGGAGGATATAAGACAATTTTTATCCTTCCTTGGATACAACATTAGATCTCCGGAGAATACATTAGAAAGTCTTAAGAGCAAATATAATATCTATCCATTCCCTCATGAGATAGGAGTATTCCTTGGAATTCCCCTGAAGGATGTTAAGGCATTTATGGGTTTGAGTTCACTACCCTACATATTCACTGGTATGTGGGGGGTATATGGTGATTCTGAATCATCCCTAAGAGTTATGAGGAGGTATAGAAAAGCAGAGGACGAGGTAAGATGCCTGCTTTCTAGGGGGGAGGACCCCATTGACGTAATCAACGGTGGATGAGTGGAGGCGTTTGAGGCTAATCATATAATATGAGAGGTAACAGTGGGGGGGTTCATAAAAAAATGAAGGAAAAACAAGAAAAGGACTGGGGAAATATGGCAGATAAATTTGATGAAAATACAATATATGTTGTAGGAGAAGCTATTTGTGAAGAAATTTCTGAAAGATTATCCCAAGAAAAAGAACTGGGTGATGTCGTAGAGTTTGGATGCGGAACCGGGTATTTTACCAAAGCAATCGCTAAGAACGCAAGGCATATTATTGCTACAGATGTTTCAAAAGAAATGTTAGAGGTAGCGAAAAGAGAATTAAAAGATCATAGAAACATAACCTTCCGGATTGCTAACTGCAAAGCAACAGATTCCCCGGATAAAAAATTTGATGCTGTGTTGATGGTTAATTTATTGCATGTGATTAAAGAGCCGTCTTGTGCAATGGATGAAAGTTACAGGATTCTGAAAGACAACGGGTCATTAATAATCATTGATTTAACTGGTTGTGGTATGAAGAAGCTTGAAATGCTGAAACTGGCCTTTAGATATATAAGAAAAATGGGTAAACCACCCAAAACGGATAAAGGCAATTTAGCCCCCAAAGATCTTGAAGTTCTTGCAGAAAACGCAGGGTTTGAGATAGAAGAAAATAAACTTTTAGGAGATAAAATAAAAGCTTTGTATTTTAAAGGGGTGAAAAAATGCAAGAAATAATCTGGAAAATAATTTTTATGATTCTATTGTTTACCGGCGGATTGATTAGAAAGCCCCATATGAAGAAATACAAGAAAACAGAAAAAACAAAATCCAAAAAAACATCAAGAGAAAAATTTCTTTGTTTTCTTGCCGCTATTGGAATGATGCTTGTGCCAATAATATATGTTCTTACTCCTTGGTTAAATTCTTTTAATATGAATCTACCTGACTGGGCAAGATGGACCGGGATAATTGGTTATGGATTTGGTCTAATCTTATTTTGGTGGGTCCATAAAACACTGGGCAAGAACTGGTCTCCGATATTGGAGATTAGAAAAAATCACAAATTAGTTACACAAGGACCTTACAAATATATCCGGCATCCAATGTATACCCAAATGTGGATTGGGGTGGTAGGTTATTGGTTAATATCATCAAACTGGATTGTTGGAATAGTTGCATTCTTAACATGGAGTATTTTGTATTTTATCAGATTGCCTGAAGAAGAAAAACTAATGATTGAAGAATTTGGTCAGGAATATAAGGATTATATGAAAAAGACAAAAAGAATAGTGCCCGGGATTTGTTAATAAAGGAAAATGAAAGACAAAAAAAGAATCAAAAAAGAAAAAAGTGGCATAGCCCGCCTGTTAGAAATATCGGCCGTAGGAAAGGGTTTTTATTTGTATCCGGTGCAGCGGTGGTATTACATGCTGTATTGTCGATGGTTCCTTACATACTTATCTTCTATATCATGCAAGAATTGTTAAGCGGACAAGTAAACAGCCCGAATATAGAAAACTATCTTATATGGGCATTTGCTGCCGTTGCATTCTCATTTGTGCTGATGTATGTTTCGGCAATGGCCTCTCACATTGCAGCCTTTAATATTTTGTATGAATTACGTTGCAAGATTGCCGAAAAAATCGGCAAGTTGCCTATGGGATATGTCTCCAATCGCAGTTCCGGGGCACTTAAAAAAATCCTTGCCGACGATGTGGAGCGTATTGAGGTATTTATAGCCCATGGAATTCCTGATTTTATAAAAGGATTGTCGCTTCCTTTTATTGTCTTAACCTATCTCTTTGTAGTGGACTGGCGGCTGGCACTTGTTAGTTTTGTGCCATTGGTTTTAGTTGGAGTTTTAGTTTCTGTTACTTTTAGCTCGCCAAAAAATAAAGAGCTGATGGAGAAATATCATAATTCGCTTGAGGATATGAATGCGGGAATTGTAGAGTTTGTGCGAGCTATGCCTGTAATGAAAATATTCGGACAAACCGCCACGGCATTTAGCAAATATAGCGGAACAGTTAATATGTTTGAGAAGTTTATAGCTCTCTGGACGCGCAAACAAACCCCCGTATGGGCGGCTTTTATGAGTTTTATTAACAATGCGCTTCTGCCCGTGTTAGCATTGGGCTTGTATCTCTATTTCCAAAACGGGATTAGCCTGTCAGTATTATTTATATTCCTGATATTGGGTGTGGGATATATTCGCCCTGTTCTGGCATTGAGTAATCTGGGGGCCCAGGTCAATATGATTAACCATGGAGTGAAACGCATGGACGAAATTCTTTTTGGAGTGGAGGAGCAAAAAAGCGGTTCTAAGCAAACGCCCAAAAATTTCTCATTGGAATTTAACAATGTTGGCTTTTCCTATATCGAAGGGATAGAAGTATTAAAAGATGTAAGTTTCAGCGTTCCGCAAGGCAGTATTACCGCGCTTGTAGGACCGTCCGGATCGGGAAAATC
>DAOVSA010000012.1 GCA_030633635.1 Candidatus Altarchaeota archaeon | reverse complement strand
TGTAATCCCTCAGATAAAAAACAAACAATGCAAACCCGAAAAGTCCAAAAACAATGGATGGGACCGCATTTAGGGTATCTGCCCCCAGGCGAATTGCATTTGTTAATTTTCCTTCTCTTGTGAATTCTGTAAGATATACTGCTGCACCTACCCCAATGGGGGTTGCAAAGAGAAGAGCAATGGCTGTCAGATAGAGGGTTCCGAGAATCGCAGGATATATCCCACCTTCTCTCCCAGCAGCCCTTGGAATTTCCAGGAGAAATTCAAGACTCATCGCCCCCATACCTTTGATAGCCACATAACCAAGAATCGCAAACAAAGTCAGGATTACTGTTATTCCTGAAACCCAAAAAATTCCTTTTGCGATCTTATCCTTGATGTAAATGGAAATCATCTTTGAGTATTATACCTCATCAATAACATATTTGAAATTAAACTAAGTACCAGAACAATGAAAAACAAGACGATTCCTAGTGCAAATAAAGCAGAGTAGTGCATACTCCCAACGATTGCTTCGCCCATCTCCAAAAGGATAGTAGAGGTTAGAGCCTCCCCAGGCTTTAAAATGGATTTGGGAATCATTTCCACGTTTCCCATGACAAGAACAACTGCCATAGTCTCCCCGATGGCTCTCCCCATTCCAAGAATTGTTCCGGCCACCACCCCCGGCATTGCAGAGGGTAATAAAACACCTCTTATTGTCTGCCAGTCTGTTGTCCCAAGAGCCAGTGATCCTTCTTTATACTCCCTTGGAACTGTCTCAAGAGAATCCTGCGAAATGCTTATTATTATCGGAAGGATCATTATCGCCAAAACTATCGATCCCGCAAGCAGCGTCTCCCCGGTTGGCAGGGCAAAAGTTATCTTTATTAACCTAACGATTACCATTAATGCAAACAAACCATAGACGATGGATGGAATTCCTGCAAGCAATTCGATGGCAGGTCTTACAATGTTTTTAGCCCACTTGGGTGCTATTTCAGAGAGAAATATTGCACAAGAAACCCCGAGTGGAACAGCAATTATCAATGCACCGATGGTTATTATAATGGAACACAGGATAAATGCAAGGGCACCAAATTCTCCTTTTGAGGGGCTCCATTTGGTTCCAAGAATAAAATTCATAAGTCCATTATCTGCAAGTACCGGGAGACCCTCATTGAAAAGAAAGAAAATTATCAGCAGGATAACCAGGGTGGCTGTTACTGCAAATAAAAAGAGAATGCTTTTAATGATATTTTCCAGGTTTATGACTTTTCCATCAATCATCTTTTGCTATGGAATAAATAAATGGCTCACTTGCATTTAAGATTTCTTTGAAGTCTATGGCATCACCGTCAACTACCTTTATCTTGGCATCAATCTCACCATTCTTTACTCTGATAACATTGTAAGAATTTGCGAAAAATCCGCGGAATCTTTCAGAAGAAACCGTCCCGGCATTTATTATCATAGAATCATTCAAGTTTAAACTCCACGGCCGGTGTCTATGCCCACATAGAACTAAATTGACATCATTTTGTGTTATTGCCCTGATGACATCTCCTGCATCTGTGACGATGTTTTTTTCCAGGCCAATGTCAGGGATTGGGACCAGATGATGGTGCAAGGCAACCACTTTGAATTTATCTTTATGTTTATTCATAATTTTTTTGAACCACTGTACCTGCCTGTAACCGACCTCGCCCTCATCCCTGTCCGGTCTTGCAGTACTAAGATAAACTATAATGGCACCATCAAATTCTAAAACCCTTGGTTTTTGGAAGTATTTTTTACACAATAGATAACCAGTATACCGGTAGTCATGATTTCCAGTACCGATAATCGTTCTCTCACATTCTAGTCTGCTTAGATAATCGCTGGCTAACTCATATTCGTGTAGAAATCCCCTGTTAGTGAGATCCCCGGTTACAACAATCACATCCGGCATTAATTCATTGATCTCTTCTACAGCTAATTCAAGTGCTTTTGAATTAAATCCTGACTTTCCACAATGCAGATCTGATACATGGACGATTAACATTATTTAACCCCTATAACTCATTTATCCAGCTACCCTTATATATTCTTTATTCCGCTACCCCTATAAATCCCTCTTCCTCAACTATCTGCTGGCCGTAATCACTCAAGATAAAATCTATGAATTCTTTTGCCAGACCACTTGCTTCACCTTTGGTTATCATATACAAACCCCTCGAAACCTGGTATTCGCCGGATCTTATGGTTTCCTTTGATGGCATAATTCCATCTATCTTAACAGCCTTCACACTTTCATCGATGTAGGCAATTCCAAGATAACCAATGGCGTTTTCATTACTTTTTATGGTTGCCTTAACCGCCCCGTTACTTGGTTTCTGTAATGCATTTTCTGTCGTATCTACCTTATTCATCACCAGCTTCTCAAAGGTTGCCCTTGTCCCGGAACCTTCCTCTCTTATGACTACTACTATCTCTAAGTCCTCTCCACCTACTTCTTTAAAGTTTGTAATCTTTCCTGAAAATATATCTCCTATCTGTTCCTTTGTTAGATCGTCAAGAGAATTGCTTGGATGCACTGCAACTGCAATTCCGTCATAGGCTACAGTATGTGTCTTCAGATCAGGGTGTGCATTAATCTCCGCTTCTTTTAAGTCCCTCGAAGACATTCCAATATCTGCCGTTCCTTCAGCCACCATCTTTACTCCCGTTCCAGAACCACCGCCCTGTATGGCTATCAGTGCACCTGGGTGATTTTTCATATAGGATTCGGAAGCAACGGATGCTATTGGCTGGACTGTCGTGGAACCTGCAACGGTTAATTTTTCCTGTTCCCCTCCATTGCCCACATCGTCCGGCCTTGACGTAATATGTCCATGCAACAAAATTCCTGATATTATAATAACTAAAAACACCAACCCTATAACTTTTGTATTTTTTTCCATTTTTAATACCTCCACAAATTATTAAATCTTAAAATTATTTTGAATTTCAAATCCACTAATATCTTTCAATAACATTAATATCCTTCAATAATATCCTTCAATAACATTAATATCCTTCAATAATATCCTTCAATAACAGTTCTTTTACCGTTCTGTACGTAAATATCGGTATAAAATCCCGTATTTTCGCACCACTTTCTTCAAATGACCTTTGAGTGTTGTACGCCCTGTTTATCTCATCCTCATGATCGTCTCCGAATTCCTCAAGTAATCTTTCGATATTTGTTTTATGAGCCATTTCAATAGTATTTTTGTCCATGCAATTCTTTAAATTTTTTTATCTTATAAATAGTTCATACATAAATTATATACTCTATATAGATTATGAAAATGGAATATAGAAAAATACAACTAACCGGGGACAGTACTTACACCATTTCTCTACCGAAAAAATGGGTCAAGAGAAACCAGTTAGGCAAGAGGGATGTCATCTCCATTATAGAGCAGGGAGATGAGCTTTTACTGAGATTAAAGGAGGAAAAGCAGCGGGATGCCGAAATCAAAATAAAGACAGATGATCTGGAATTCCTTTCGAGGTCTCTGATAACCAAGTACATCCAGGGGTATGATACGATTGCAATTATCTCAAAGGATTATTTTAATCCTGAAATCAGAAAGCACATGATAAAAATTTCCACGTATCTCATAGGGTTAGAGCCCTTCGGGGAGACGGAAAATAAACTCACATTCAAGATGCTCATGAAAGAAAGGGGACAATTGATGGAATCTGTAAAAAGAATGCATGAGATGTCAATTCTATCCTTAAGAGAACTTATGGGTGATCTGGAGATGGAGATCTATAACGAGGACATCATGGAAGGGATAATCCAGAGGGATAACGAGATTGATAAATTCTATTTTCTGATTCTGAGACAGCTCTCATCTATGAGTGGATTTGAAGCCATTGTCTGGGTACAGATAGCCAAAAGTATTGAAAGAATCTCCGACCATGTAGAGAAAATAGCGGTCCTCACAAAAGACTGCAAACGGATCGGGAAGGATGATATCATTGTATACAAGGAACTGGTGGATATGTATGGTGATGTTATGCTGGCTTTGAAAAATAGAGACCCTGCTATGGCAAACGACGTTCTAAAAAACATACAAAAATTCAGATTGGCAGAAAAGAAAATCATAGATAAATTGGGGGAAGGAGGAGACTATTGCATTTTGATCCATGAGAGTTTCAGGCGTATCGGAGAATATACATCTGATATAGCAGAATCTGTGATAAATCTGTCATGATTTTAGAGATCATATACACTTAAGCGATAAATATTCTTTTAGACTTAAAGCGATAAATATTCTTTTAGACTTAAGCAACAAATATTCTTTGAAGAGATCACTGGAAAATAGCTTCAAAAATTAATCATATTCAAAAAAATTAATCATATACAGGATAATAATAATTTTGCCACTCACAAACCTCTCTTCGAACTTTGCCGTTATACCATACCTCAAATCTCAATGGATCTGTCGTATTTTTTGATAATTTGAACCTGCAAACATCTTCATCACCCTTTGATAAATCCTCTATAACGATTTCAGGGTTGTCAACAAACTCTTTATCAAGGGCAACACACTTTACACCCTTAAGATTATCATGTGCGCCAATAAAGACATATGCAGAGTCATTATTACATTCAGAATAGATATGTACATCATCTCCTCCAAATGGAGAAAATATAAACATTTGCAATAAAGATGACAACAAGAGAATTGTAAATGTTATGCAGAATACTGCTATTGCATAATTCCTTATCTTTGCACTTTGATTATCTGGCGTTGACTCAGTTTTTATATCCATCTTTGTATCTGGATTTTCTAGATGTTCTGTAATTTCAATTACAGAATAGTAAAAATTTCCGAAGGAAATTTTCTTGATTATTCATAATTATTGTTTGAAATTTAAAAGGCGATTCTGTAGGTGGATTGGGTATAATGGTATCAGTATATACGACATGCGGTTGAAAGAATAAATAAATTTATGTTATTCCAAATATCTTCTTTTAAGTGCCAGACCAGTTATGATTGTTATGACTATCGTGAGAAGTATCAGGGAATATACCAAAACATCTGATTTCCTCCCCTCTTTCACATTTATCTCGATTTTTTCTCCCTCGTAACCTGTTTTTTCCACGTCCAGATTCAGAACACCTGCTTTCTCTGCGATTATCTCAACCTGTCCGTTGACATCGCTCGTATAATTGAATTGAATCCCGTCTTCATAGGTTATAGTTATCTTGGCGTCTTGTACAGGATTTTCGTTCTCATCCCTTATCTTGATGGATAAAATCTCGTTAACCACTGCGTATTCGTGTTCGGTTATGACAGTAATCTTTAGTTTTTGTTCCACGCACGTATGGTTTACACAGATCTGGTTTGGTTTACAATCATCATTTGAGCAGCATTCGTAGCTTATACATCTATGCTTGGAGATATAACCGCACTCGCAGGAAATTTCTTCACAGTATTGATTCTTACATGATTCATTCTCACTACAATCGAGGTCGTTTGCACAGTCATAGACCCATAAACTGGTTTCATAAGGCAAAAAATTTGGTTTGGTGATAGTTACACTGAAGTTACCAGACCCGTTTAAGACAAATTTTACTTCACCGGAAATGTTTGTTTTTCTAACAATTGGTATATCCTGCATCAGGCAAACCCTCGCATCGCTCAAACTGAGATTGTTGTCTTTGACATTGATAATAAGTTCGTGATTTTTTATAATCCATTGAGGCATGAAAACCGTGAAATTCCTGGGTTCAGACGTCCATATCGGGAGTTCCGGGTCCCCCAACAAATTAAGACCATATTGAACCCATCTGTATGAGTTATCAGTGGTTGAGTGGGAAATAAGAGAGGCCTTTGATAAAGCAAACACTTCACCAAGTGTTAAATTTTTAAAAAAATACTTAAAAAATTCTTGATCATACCTGTCAGAGGTCCCATTACCGGGGTTTCCTGGTTGATACCACCCCAACCTGCTGTTACCAATATACGCGACTGCTCCGTTATGACTATTTATAAAACATTCGGCAATCGAATCTTCATCCATACTGTTCGAATTACTGCCGACAGAGTAGAGTATGAAGTATCTTGAGGAGTTATCTAGCATATCTATATGTTCACAATTCAAACGATTTGGACCAACAGATAACTTCAAGGGAGAGGCATGTCCCTCGTGATTAATCAAACCATATCCCTTATTCATCTCTTCAATAGCATTAGTACTGTTTAGATTCCCATCGGATTCATAGAGTTTGGTGATGAAGAAGCCGGAGGGTATACCCTCACCTATAAGATCCTTGGCGATAGCACCATCGGTTTCATTATCCACCCACTCGGCCAAAAATAGAATTTTATGCACATATCCTGTGGGTGGGTTCTTTTCGTAGGTTAAGGTTTTGTTCACGAAATTTCTTGCTTCTATGGGTGTACTGGCGGGAACTCTCCCGACAAAGACGTCCGGATATAAATCTACACCATCGATGGTTTCGCCGTAATTATTATCGCCATCCTGGTTCCAGGTTCCGTTAAGATCTGAATAGTAAAGATCTGTTGGAATGTTATTGTCCACATACGTGGCACTCTTAGTACTCGTATAAGCTCCCATAAATGGCACAATATCGGTATCCCCTCCCAGCAGAACCCATTTAGTCCCATGGTTCATATGCATATCTTTTATGAAATTTCTTATTGCTTTTGCTTTGGGTTTATCCTCAAGCAATGTAAAACCAGACATAATCCAGTTTTCATCACCCTCCTCAGCATCATCAAAAAAGATAATTTCTTTATCTGTATTTACGCTGATATCATCCACAGAAAAACCGTCGTAACCGGTATAATTGTCAGTTAGATATCTAAACCTTAACAGTATCCTATCACCTATATAACCACTTAGATTTATCGTATCTGAGACCCAGCCCCCGCTACATCCTGTATATGCCATAACCCCATTGATTCCAACATACGCCTCCGGATCACGATACGCTGTCATGTTGGTTCCATTTAATTGTTTCCAGATCTTTTTATCGACTGCAGAAACTTCCACGTATGCGAAATCCCAACCATTTTCTATGTTATATACAACAGAATAGTTTAGAGTGGCGTAAGTGGCATTTGAAAGATCGATGGAATTCCGTGTCTGCATGAAATAACCAACCTTATTCTCATTCTCATGGTTTGAGTAATAAAGCGCGTTATCTCTCTGGGGACATCTCTCGTAGATCCAAGTCAGATTAAAAACTCTTGCAGGAATTCCTTTTTTGGTCTTCCAATCCGCGAGTCGTTGAAATTCATCGCTCAGATTTTCATCAGTTATGATGATATATGATATATTATTCTTAATTTGCTCTTTATTGATTGGTTCTATCACGGATTTTACCATTGCTCTGGTTTCTACAACACTCAGAGCGGTAAGAATTACCAGTATGATTAACACAGACTTAATCTTCATATCACTGATACCATTTATTTGATAGTAATCCCTAAATGCTGGTTTGATTGGGAATAACTATGGATAAAGCATAATTTATTTTTATTTTTATTGATTAAAGGTTTATTGATTAAATAGATTTAAAAAAATAGGTGATTTGCATGAGTGAAAAAGAGAAGTCTCAAGAAGATAATTTTACAATAAATAAAGATGAAAATTGGATTCAAGTATCGGTAAATCCGAGAATATTTATGATACCTACCATAATCCAAGCGGTAAACGATTTCAGCAATAGGGGATATGTGTGCGTTGATGGGGACCCATCCGAGCGGATTGTGGTTAAGATAATTCCCTTCGAAAAGGATACTGACTTGGAAAAATTAGCTTACGAGTTCAATACAACCTTAGTCACGGCCTTTGTACACAAGGATACCATACCTAGGTAATACGGCATAGATCCTCAATAATCCCTATGAAATGAAAAAAAACGAAATTTTAATCATGGTCATTGGGTTTGGCATTATAGTACTTTTTGTTCTTTTTAGTAGATTATCGCCTCCATGCGAATGCCCAGAATGTGTGTTACCGGAATGTCCGGAGTGCGTATCGCCGGAATGGATATATATCAATCATGTTGATATTTTTGAGTATGTAGTAAACGAATGTTATGGGCCCTTTGGAACCAGCTGTGAAAGTGCAGATTTGGACAAACTTAAGTCAGATGTTTCGTTAGAAGATCTGTATTACGGCTCAAAAATAAGTGAGATCGGTAAATTTTGGTGGGAATGTGATGCTGTTTCGAATTACACCAAAATGCACTATAATCCTCCCCAGTCTGATGATTTGGACTCGGTTATCTACACGTACAGGTCAATACAATTAATCAGGAGGGGGGTCGAGCCAAGAGAAGATCTGGGTAAATGGGTGGATATAAATTGGTTAGAAGAAAACTCAATTCTAAATCCAAATCTCGACTCGGAAAAACTTAGCCCGATCTATCAATTCCACATTTCATATCTGTTGAATAGGGTATTAATCCTAGCGAACCGGGAAGAAGAGGCGGGAGAAATTAGAAGAAAATATCTGGATACTTATTCTGACATTGAAATTAGCGATGAGGATTACCTCAAGGCGAAGTATTATCAAACAAAAATACTCTTCAACTTTGGTCATGATCCAAGAGGAATATTTTCAGATGACAAACAGCTTGAGAAGGAAAAGAGAGAACATAAGTGGGAAGTGGAGGACATATATATCAATAAACGATATGATAGGAATGATCTAGGGGATATTTTCTATTTGTATACACTAAGAAAATACTATGGTATAGAGATAAATAAAGCACAGGTATACTCTGATATTATAAGATTCTACACCAATGAAGGTGGGTTCAAGGAACATTTAGGTGATGAATCTCCAAGCATGGAGGCCACATATTATGGTATGTGTATTATGATGGATTGTGATGATCACAGCATTTATATCTTATGAAGATGGTAGATAAAGGGAAAAAAAGAATTAAAAGGGATCTGATCGGCTTTGTAGCCGGTGAAAAGGGATCGATAGGAAAGGCACAGGCATTGGCATTGGGGGCTGGTACACTTGCTGTTGCAGCCATGGAACTCCAGGAGGTAGAGGGAACTTTCATTTGGGAAGATTGCGCCTGGGATGACTGGGCCGGTGACTGGCATGACTGGTGTCATCACGCATGGACTCATCACGCATGGGGCCATCACGCATGGAGCCATTCAGCCGGACCATAAAAATGGCGGATAATATCGAGCTGGATCCATCATATATAAAGTTGATAAGGTCCATATTTTTTTATACGGATCCAATATATAATATTCAAATATTTAAAATTGGTACTTACGAAGAATGACAACCAAAAAAAGAAAGATTAGAAGGAAGTTAGTAGGGTTTGTCATGGGTGAAAAGGGATCGATAGGAAAAGCACAGGCACTGGCATTGGGAACTGGCGCACTTGCTGCCATAGGACTAGAAATATCTGCATCTAAGGAATCCGGGGATTGGAACGATACTAACCCTGTAACTAAACCAGAGCCACTATCTATAGAGGAAATACCTCCAGTAGAGGAAGAGCCACTCTCTTATGGTGATTGTGGATGGGGTGATTGGGCTGGTGATTGGCATAATGAGGCCCCGGAGGTCGAGGTCGAGGGTAGATATTAATGCTAGAATGAAGAAACACAACTTTGAGATCGATATAAAGGAAGGAAAGATATCTGTAGAGGTAACACCCGGAATATTTCCAATGCCTGTGATCATGAGTGCTGCTTATCATTTTATAGATGATGCAGATGTTATCATAGATGGAGATCCCTCAAAAAAGGTCATTGTCAATCTGATCCTAAACGATTCAGATGAATCCAATCTGGAGAGACTTGGATACGAATTTAATATAGAACTGATTAACTCTTTTCTCAAAGATTTACAAGCCAGAAGATACATGAACGTAAGAAATGCGATGATTCAAGCTG
>DAOVSA010000177.1 GCA_030633635.1 Candidatus Altarchaeota archaeon | reverse complement strand
ATTAAATGGTGACGTTGCAAACAAGATAGGCACCTATGAAAAGGCGGTGGTTGCAAAGGAGACTGGAGTACCCTTTTACGTTGCCGCGCCAACAACAACAATCGATCTGAAATGTAAATCCGGTCGAGAAATTCCAATCGAGGAAAGGGATCAGCGGGAGGTATTATTTATTGATAACCACAGAATCTCCCCCCCGGAAAGTGAAGCGAGAAATCCGGCATTTGATGTCACTCCTGCAAAATATATCACAGGAATAATAACTGAAAAAGGGATAATGGAACCAAAGGAAATTAAAAAACTGATAATTAATTGATTAAATTGATTAACGAAATGCTTATTCTTAAACGATTATCCGAAGGTCTGGATGGGATTAAACCCTATATCATGATCCTCTTCTATCCGGCAGCTCTATCAATAATATTTCCGGGCACTATTCTAGAATTAATAAATTAATAACAACTGTGGTGGCATCAGCACCCCATGAATATGGTCAATGTCATCTTTAACATAATGGGGATCTTTTTGAGTTTGATCGGCAGCAATTTAGCTAATTCTACATTCTACAACTTTTTGACCGCTCTTGCGGGGAGTGTTGGTTATACACCCCCACCATTTGTTCTTTTTGTTTATTATGAGAAATTACCTGTTAAGTCTGGTTTTTAGAGTAGCTGGAGCACTATTGATATCCGCTTCCCATTCAATTAGAATCAGACCAGAAAAAGTTAAAAAAATAAGAAATGATCATAACCTCACTTCAATTCCCTTCTCATTCAAAAACTTTTTCACATCTGAAATGGGATATTCATCGAAATGGAAGATTGATGCTGCAAGAGCGGCATCTGCCTTACCTTTTACAAACGCATCGTAGATGTGTTGTGGATTTCCAACACCTCCCGAAGCAATCACAGGAATATTTACCGCTTCAGAGATGGCTCGTGTCAATTCCAGATCATAGCCAAGCTTTGTACCATCCCTATCCATCGAAGTGAGCATGATTTCCCCGGCACCCAGTTTTTCCACTTCTCTTGCCCATTCTAATGCATCAATTTGGGTTGGGGTTCTTCCACCATATATATAACAAATCCATTTATTTTCTGTTCTTTTTGCGTCTATTGCAACCACGATGCACTGATTTCCAAACTTTTTTGCCCCTTTTTTGATCAATCCCGGGTTTTTAATCGCCGCCGTGTTGATGGTTATCTTATCTGCACCGGCTTTCAGAATTTTACGTATATCCTCAACGGTTTTGATACCCCCTCCAATCGTTAACGGGATGAAAACCTGATTTGCGGTTCTCTCTATGACGTGCATCATTGTTTCCCTTCGTTCATGGGATGCAGTTATATCTAGAAAAATGAGTTCATCCGCACCATCGGCGTAGTACTTCTTGGCGAGTTCTGCCGGTTCCCCAGCGTATCTGATCTGCTTAAACTTAATTCCTTTCACTACCCTTCCTTCTGGAACGCTTAAATCACAGTCCAAACATGGAATTATTCTTTTAGTTAACATTTCAAGTTCTTAAATGGAATTATTCTTTTTAGTCAGCATTTTTAAGTTCTTAACAAACTTTCGATTCTTTCCAATGTATCTATATCCTCCACACCCTTGTCAGCCCTCATTCTCACCAATCTTGGAAATCTGAGTGCATAGCCAGATGTATATGTTGGGGATCTCTGTATTTCCTCATAGGCCACCTCCACAACGATTTTTGGTTTTAATTTAACCTCTTTTCCAATTTCCTCGGTGATAATTGAATTTAAGAGTTTGGTCATCTCCTTGAACTCTTCATCCGTAAATCCCGTTCCCATCCTGCCGATGGTCAGAAATTCGCCGGTATTTGGATTAACGGTTGCAAGCAAAAAGGACGCGAGCCAGTGAGCTCTTCTTCCTTCACCCCAGGTTGCACCAACGATCGCCAAGTCGAATGT
>DAOVSA010000081.1 GCA_030633635.1 Candidatus Altarchaeota archaeon | reverse complement strand
ATACGTGTTTATCCTTTTTAATATCCTTTAGGTGTTTTGCGTGGATGCCTTTACTTATGGTTTCTTCAGCCATAATTCCCCTTCTAATTTCCACGATTTCGTTAAGTTTTGCTAATTTTTCAAGTTTAGCGAGTCTTGAAATCCGAACGACGCGAAATATTGGTATAATCGCCAGGATATCCAGCCAGTGTTGTTTAAAGAATTTGGTTTTTGAACCCCGAAAACGGTGGTACTCAAGAGATACATCCACGGCGAACACCGCAATTATGGAGATGTCCAAAAGTTCTATGATGTGGCTCTCTGATTCTGTCGGCTCAAAAAAAATCTCTACTATGAGTGTGCCAACTGCAATTAGTGCTCCAATAAAAACAAGCCAATGCCATAATACCTCGAATTTCATATTGATATCTGTCAAAGTGTTAAAAGCGATCAGATTATTAGAAAACTATGAAAGTTTAAATAAATATTCTATTAATTCATTAAAGAACTCAATGGTCCATTAAACTCAATGCCAGGCAAACAGCATTCTCTGGTTCGGCAAAGTAAACCTTCAACTTCTCTTTCTCTTCCCCAAGCGATGCCCCGATGGTATCTGTCACACCCCCACTGGTTTTCACCGCAACTACTGGTTTTTTATAATTCAGTGCCAAGGCAATCTCAGATAGTGTTCCAACGCTGCCGTTAACTGCGATTATAACATCCGAACAAGAAACGATAAGAGCGTTTCGTGCATAACTCATCGATGTTGTTATTGGAACATCAACGTATGGGTTCGCCTCATTTTTATCTGCCGACGGTAAGATCCCAACGGTAATTCCATTGGCTTTCTTTGCACCCTTACAGGCAAATTCCATGACCCCGCCTCTCCCGCCGCAGATCAATATGCCATTATTTTTTGCTATATCCTCCCCGATTCTCTCTGAAATTTTCTGAATTTTATCTGGAATTTCTCCATCCTTCCCGATTACCGCTATCCTAGGCCTCACCTAGACTCACCCCCAATCGATTCAAAGAATTTATTTATCCCCTTTTCGGTCTTTTTAACCCCCCTATTAAGCAATTCAACACCAAAACACACACTTTTCTTCCCCTTCTTTATCTGTGGGCCAAAGTAAATATCCCTGGGGTTTACCTGAATGATCCGTTCGTCATATCTCTCTAGCAGTTCTGAAATAAATTTCTCATTCACACCTTCATCAAAAATGATTGAAAAATCCCGCATGACTGTTCCCCGGGCCTTAATTTCATGTTTAATCTTTTCTTCATCACTCAGGATCTGAATATTTGATAATTTCAATTCAAAAATATGTCCAGAATCATTTAAAACAACTTTCTCAGGGGTTACTGATTCAACAACGCCAATATGAACATTTCCAGAGTAAATATGCTTTAAACAAAGTTCTTTCCCGATAGAATTTTTCAAAAGATCCAATTCAGAGATTAATGAGAAAATTGCCTTATCTGATCTACCCATTGCCCTGTCCACATCATCAAAATGCCTTGCTGCCTGGGTCATTATCTCAATGAACCTTTTCTTATCCTTTTCCCTTACGGAACTACTGAGTTCTTCGGCGGTTTCTAAAAAAGCGTTATGGATCTCAGGAATCCTTGGGTTTTCCATCTGGATGGATGCATATAACTCAGGATTTTGACCGATTATCCGCCCGATCATATCGAGCATTAACTCATAAATCGGTGACGAGAACTTTCTTGATTCCTTTATATCAAAATCCAGCTTTTCCAGGGTTTTTCCAACTGATATGTAAGTGAAATGAGTTAAACCCTGCACGATAGCCATTACCTCATCGTGTTGGGTTGGAGTGGTCTCCAAGACTCTAACTTTATGTTTTTCCAGGAATTTTTTAAACCACTGAAACCATTTTTTTCCTCTTATAGGAGTTAAAACAAATACCTGACCTTCCAGATTACCTACCCTGTGACTAAATATCGGATGTGTCCCGATAACCTCCACATCTTTCTTTGCATACTTCTCCATAGCTTTACAGGGTTTTTCTTTGATCGATGTAACATCCATTAGTACTGCTCTAGGTTTTACGTGTGGGGCAATCTCCTTTATCACATCTAAAGTCACGTTAACTGGAACGGAAACCATGACTATATCAGAGTCTTCTACCGCCCTTATATTATCTTTTATATATTGGATATCCAGTTCCTTTGCCACCTTTTTGCCAATCACTTCATTTGGCCCGGTTATCTGGACATCAAACCCCTCTCGAGTGAAGATGTTCGCAAAAAATTTCCCCATGCCACCATAGCCACCGATTATTGTTATCCTATTCGACTTTTTTGTCATTGTAATCATTTATAAATTCGATAGTAATATGGTAAAGTAGCCAACATAAATAGATTTTCATATATCCAACTTATGAGATTATGGTTTATGATAGTTGCTTCATATATCATATATCCCACCAGAATCTATGATTCGGGAGTGGCAATCATTGTATCATCATTTATTATTAATTATTAAATTTTAAATCACATTTTTTAAACATCTAACTAAAATACAGTTTTCATGAATCACGCAGGATATCGATCATAAACTTGAAAATGAATATAAAACTCAAAGAATTTTTAAAACCAGATAATGGTGAAATATTCCTTACCGCTACAATTTTGATTTGTGGATATTCCCTCCTATCAGTTAGGTATCTGTATATGTTATTCATTTCAAGGACAGGTATCATCCTAAATCTCATTAATTCTTATGTTCTTCCATTGATTTTCCCAATTAGCCACTTTTTAGGTCAGGATATCCTTAGCATGACACAATGGTCTATATTTTTGATCCAGATTCCTTATTGGTACCTTATTTCCTATATGAGCCTCTTTGTTTATGATAAATCCAAGAATAAAAAGAAGGAGTTACATAAGGGGGCGGTATTCCCTCTCGCAGCTATAGCAATTATCTCTGTTTTGTTTTTCTGGCCCGGTGTTTATGCACCGCAATCACCTGAGTTCACTCATTGCTTGGAGCAACATGATATAACAATCTACTATAATCCACAGTGCCCATATTGCCAGCAAGAGCGGGAAATCCTGATGCCTTACCGGAACCAAATCACATGGGTTAATTGCCTTCAAAACCCAACTGAGTGTGGGAATATAGATGCTGTTCCTGCATTTACCTGGGATACCGAAACGACACCAGTTTATGGTAGAAAATCCATCGATGAGATCATGGCAATGATAATGTGTAGTGGATATACCTAGGTGTACAAAATAGATTGCATAGTTCAAAAATTATTTTCCCATTAGACGATTTATCCGCTAATTTAGTAAAAAATGAAAAAAGAAATCAAAGGATTTTTAAAGCCGGATATCAGGAAGATAATCTGGACGGTCATCTTTTTTATGTTTGGATTTAGTATACTCTCTCTTCGGTATTTCTGTACTATATCTTCTATAGGGGGTCCCAATTTGCCACATATTCTCGACCAGTATATTATACCACTATTCTTCCCGATCAGTTGTCTTTTAGGGCAGGAGATTGAGGCACAAATTATGGTATTTATAACACAAATCCCATACTGGGGTGCCCTCGCCTTTCTGCTAGTCTTTGCTTATGACAGATTTATGGATAGGGAAAAGCCCAAGAGTCATACAGTGAAACATCCCTCAGAAGAAGGAGGGGTGGTACCTGAAGAAGGAGGGGTGGTACCTGAATAGATATCATTTGATTTTGGAATATTTCTTCAAGAATGGGTGTGGAGTTTTTCTGTATTTAGGAATAAGATAAAATGAAGATTACATTAACGATAGCGGGTTCGGATTCCTGTTCCGGAGCTGGAATTCAACAGGATTTAAAGGTATTTTCGGCTTTGGGAGTCTATGGGACGTGTGCTATTACCGCGGTCACCGCCCAGAATACCAAGGGTATTCAAAAAATTCAGGTTATGCCTACAGATATAATCTCCGAACAAATTGATTCCATAATGGCAGATATGTCCCCTAGTGCCGTAAAAACAGGATTGTTGGGGACTAAAAAGATCATTAAACT
>DAOVSA010000174.1 GCA_030633635.1 Candidatus Altarchaeota archaeon | reverse complement strand
GTTATCTAGATCTTCTTTCAGTTTAATAAATGTGCAATTCAATGTTTAATATATCTTTAATACATGGTATTCGACTAGGTGAAGTGTCTATAGAGTGTCCGGTGAGTTATGAAGAGTAAACACCCATTTGAATAATACTTATTTCACTTCAAATCCAATTCATTTAGATCCTCTTCAAGCAGGAGAATATCCCTTGCATAGATCTCTGCATTATATGACTGGAGGAAAGATATTATTTCATTAGCATCTTTTTTCTTTACAACTATCACCCCTCTCAGGGGTTTGATGTATTTGAAATTATCCAAGAATCCTTCCCTTTGGTATCGGTATTTGTAATTATTTGAATGGTCCAAGTATCCATAGAACTGTCTACAGAATCGGTTCATTGTGAGTTTGTCATTTCGGGCCAAGACCCGGAACACGATTATCGTACCAATCTCTTTCATACTACTATAGTATAACCGTAGTAATATTTAAATATTTGGAATTCATTACCCCAGATGGAGATGACCATGCCAATATCATGGAAAGATATCGAGTGTTTTTTCCCAGACTGGAAAGTAGCAGAACTCCGACAAGAGATGTGCCAAAAATACAAGCAGGGTATTCAAAAAAAAGAATTGATGAAGGATTATTTAATTTCTGAGAGTGCATTGAATGAGATACTGAATAGGTATGAAGAGGCACAGGATATACGAGACTATTTCAATAAGTCAAAAAAACCTAAGAAGCCATCACGAAAATATTCTGAAGAGGACTGTAACCACTTAGAAAAGATAGCATGTGACGAACAAGCAAGGGTAGAAAGAGCTGCCCAATCATGGAAATCTGCTAACCAAGCATCGCCTAAACCAGTGAGTAAAAAAAAGGAGGATAGGCAAGCTAATACAATAACATCGAAAGCAAAAAGAGGTGTACGAAAACTTGCAAATCAATTCAATCGGGAACCAGAAATAAAGAGCGCTGGGAAGAATATAAGCCATAGCCAGGTTTACAATATCTTAACCGATAGGGGATTGACACCAAAAGGACAAAAGACCGATACGAATACGAAAAAGAAGGAAAAAAAAACAAACTACATCGACGGAGTATCCCATTAAGGGAATTTCAGATGGATACTGCACAACAGGCAATTGCCGGCTCTATGGTCGCTTTCCTAATTGCAATTATTGACATTTTCAACAGTTCTCCAATAATTGTAGAAGGTTTCGTTAAGGAACAGGGCTCTAAACCATCCGGGAAGATGGTGTTAAGGGCGCTTAAAGCGATTAGGCAAAAAATACCAGAAGGGCATATTAAAATTAAAATGGATCATGGGAAAGAATTTGAGAACAGTAAAATAAAGAGATATTGTCGTAAAAATGACATTAAAATAATTTGGAATAAGAAGGGGGAGCCTTGGAAAAATGGCTTTGTTGAAAGATGGTTTCGAACGGCCAAATCTGAGTATCTATCACTGGAATTCATACAAACGGGTAATGATCTCCGTAAATTGGTTCGCTATTTGATTGCCCATTTTACTCTTGATAGACCCCATCAAGGGTTGAACTATATGACTCCTGCGGAAAAAGTGGACGAATGGCTTGAAGAAATACAAGTACCAGAGCGTAAAGATATTTCTCTCAAAAAGGATCCGAATCTTTATCATAGAATGGCGTCAATTGTAAAACACTTGAAGGAACTCATTCAAATCCGGGCCGAGGGCTACCCCCCCTCGTTTCCGCCTGGAATTCCGTTAACTACCGGGTAAATGGATTGGTTTTTAATCAGACCCAAGACGGGAATGGATAAATCCGAGAGGGCAACCCCTCTTCTGATAACTTTTGATGACTTCGACATTTTAGACCGGAATGTCATTGGACACTTCACCTAGGTAAGGACCAGACCAAATGGGTATGGCTCAATATAACCACCCTAACAACCATAAAGGACGGTAACTATGCGATCCGGGTAGCAGGGTATAATTCTACACTCTAT
>DAOVSA010000033.1 GCA_030633635.1 Candidatus Altarchaeota archaeon | reverse complement strand
GCCATTTAAATCGATATTATAGAGCTTCTTGTATCTTTTTTGTTCACTTTTCTCTCTCAAAACAATTTCATTCAATGCTTCGTCAGAACTACAACCCTCTCTTTTTGCCAATCTCTGTGCCCTGACATCTAAGGGAGAAATTAGCCAGATTTTTAGGTTGGAATCTAAAAAATGGGACGAAAGTCTTCCGTCAACCACACAATTTCCTTTTGCAAGTTCTTTCTGTCGTTTATCAATCTCTCTATCGATTTTAAAGTTTTTTTCAGCGTATTTTGAGAATTCAGACAGACTCATTCCCTGTTCCTCTGCCATATCTCTCATTATACCACCCACCGAGATATGTTTAAACCCCAGTTGTTTAGAAAGTTCCTTTGCAAGTGTTGTCTTACCGGAAGCTATGGATCCGCCGATTGTAATTATCATCTTAACCTACGTTCATCAATCAATGTTCATTAATAATCAATCTTCATCAATCGATCATTGATTAAATATGGTACCCTTACATATATTTCTCAAGCAAAAATAATCGGGTGCGGCTTTCTAAAAATTGATAAATTTCCTCGTCTCATAGAATTTCCCATTCAGACTCCATTATCCGACCATTGAGTTCATGGATCTATCTCACAATACATCGAAAATAAAGATCATATCCTCACAAAATGGGATCTTAACCCATTACATCATCCTTAGTTTTCTGAAATCTTTCCTCTGCAGACTTTAATCTGTCCTTTATCCCTTCTATATCCTCTCTTCTTTTCTTTATCCCGGGGTTTAAAGATTTTAATATCCTCTCAATTGATACAGGAGATGGTCCGGTGACTCCTCGCCTCTCAATACTTAACAGGGCATCTGTTGCTTCTTCCAACTCCTTTTTTGATATCACGATATCCTTTCCCAGTACATTCGCACTAATTTTACTTATTTCATCTGGCGACAGGTCTTTTAGCTTCTTTTTTTGTTTTTCTGCAGTCTTTACCAGCTCTCCAACCAGAATGTGGGATTCTCTAAATGAAAAATCCTTATTCTGTACTATAAACTCGGCCAAATCCGTTGCTGTGACATAATTTTCCTCGATAACTTCCCTCATTCTATCAAAATTATACTCTAACCCTTTTAGTATACCCTCCATAAGTGTGATCGAGGGCTTCACTATGTCAACTGCTTCGCATAAATTCTTTTTTATCGGTTGCAAATCCTTGGAATACCCTGTTGATAGTCTCAAAGTGCCCATAGCCGACTCAATAAGTAGACCATTGGTTTTTCCAGCGCTTGCTCTGATCATCTCAAGGACATCCGGGTTCTTTTTCTGCGGCATAACGCTGCTGATATCACAGTACCTGTCCGGTAACCTGATAAACCGGTATTCATACGTCGAAAAATCTATCAGGTCTTCTGCCATTCTACTGAGTTTTGTCATTATCAGCGTAACTGTGGACAACACCTCCATAACAAAATCCCTGCTGGATACCGCATCCATGCTGTTCTCGATGATTCCATCGAAACCCAACATATCTGCTGTGTATTCTCTATCAATATTAATACTCGTTCCAACCAGGGCACATGCCCCCAGGGAACTTAAATTTACCCTATCATAAGCATTTAGTAATCTGTCAACATCACGAAGAAACCCCTGGGCGTATCCAAGCAGATAATATCCAACAGTTGTTACCTGTGCGTGTTGACCGTGCGTATAGCCCGGCATTGGATCTCCCTTATACTCGTTCGATAGTTCGGCCAAGGATGAGATAAAGTCCAATAATAGCTCTAAAATGTCTACAATCTGCTCACGAGTGTATATCCTCATATCGGTTGCAACCTGATCGTTTCTACTTTTGCCAGTATGTAATTTCCCCCCGATATCCAAACCCGATTTGATAACGTACTTTTCGGTTGCTATGTGGACATCGATATCCTCCCGATCGAATTCAAATTTTCCTTTCCTCCAATCCTCTCTTGCGAGTTTGAGCATTTCCAGGATTTTTTTAGCGTCATTTCTCCTTATTACTCCCTGTTTATAGAGCATCAGGGTATGTGCCTCATTTACTCGTATGTCAATATCTATCAGTCTTTTATCCTCTGCCCATGAGCCAATGTATCCTGCCGCCATTTCATCCAGCTCTTCATCCAGTCTATGCCTGAAATAGTTAGTTTTAGTCACTCTTTTTACCTTATCATCAACTTTTACCTTTATTATCTAACTTTATTATTGAATACGACCGTAAGTTATACACAACCGTAAATTATACGTATCGAAAAATATTTATATGAGTTCCACCAGTTGCCTATTTATTACCAGTTGCCTATTTATTTTTTATATGCGATATTGAACATAATGTGTAATATATAATCAATATCCTCCAATACAAAAAGATTTAAATAATTCAAATTTTATTTTAAAATTCCAAGATGCCAAAGGATAAAATCATTGAAGTACTTGAACATCACCCCTCCGGGTTGTCGATATCCGACCTTGCAAGGGAGAGCGGCCTGCACCGAAATACTGTTTCCGCAAGGCTCAAGGAGTTGCTAAAAGAGGACAAGGTCAAATACAAACAAGTAGGCAGAGCCAAGGTATACTACCTGGACCATCATGAAGGTTTACACAGTGGTGTTAAAATCTCCAGTAAAAAGAATATATGGGTTAATATTGGCGTAAGCGACCTTGAAGATGGCTACAAAGCCGCAGCATCCGCTGCACAACAGGCAGCAAGAGGACTTGGATCAGACCCAACCTTTTCAATCGTTCTTTTCTCTTCCAAATACGATCCGCATTCGGTTGCGGCAGGGATAAATAAAATTCTTACCGGAACTCACTGGGTCGGCTGCACAACAGATCGTGAGCTAAATAATATAACCGGAATCAGTCAGGGAACAATCCAGGTTATATCCATAAAAACGAAGTACATGCATTTCCACACAGAAATTGCAGAGAATTATCGCGAAGACCCCCATGGAAAAGGAAAAGAAGCAGCGACCAATGCGGCAAATAAGGCAGAATCAGACAGAGTCGTATCTCCATACGTGCAATTCTCAAGACTGAGCAAGCAGAGTTACGTAAATATAATCAAGACACCGCCGTACTTCATTCTAACATTCATAGGTGGAATGTATTATACGGACGATGGCACCTCTTGCCCTGGTATGGAATCCGAGTTTCTTGATGGAATTTTCGATGCCCTTGGTTCAGATATACCGGTGTTCGGAGCCTCTGCAGCGAGTGATTATGATGAACTAGTGCAAGAATATAAAGGTACAAATTATATCCTGGCAAACGGTAAAGTATATGAAAACACTGCAATAGTCACCTTCGTTGTATCTGACTTATACTTTTCCCATGGTCTGGAACACGGATATAAACCTACCGATAGAAATGCAATGCTAACAAAACTCAGTGACGATGGACATACCATCCTTGAGATAAATGGGAAAGGGGCTGTTCAGGAATACAGCAGGATCCTGGGTATTAATCAAAAGGAACTTCTGAAAAACTTTCATAAATATTCGCTTGTTAACCCATTAGGTGTAATAGATGTGGATGGAGACATATATATAAAGTGTATAATGCCCTGCCAGGATGGCAAATCATTGTTTTCTATTTCCAAATTAGTTGAAAATACATTCATAAACATATCATCTTTTGATGAAGAGAGTGCTATCAATGCAATGAGCGATGCGATCTCCCAGGCCAAAAAAGATCATGAGGACAAAGAGGTAGCTTTTGCGTTGATCAGTTCTTGTTCTGGAAGGAGGGTTGTATTGGGTGAAGGTATAAATCGTGCCATAGAAATCACAAGATCCAAGCATGATGGTATTCCTCTCTTTGGTTTTTACTCTTTTGGAGAGATTGGCGCCAGAAAAGACAAACAATCACAGTTTAACAATCAAACAGTTACGGCACTGGTTGTGTATGATAAACTACTTAGCAGCCAATAAAATTTTCTAAATTATCAAAGTATTTATATCTCTCTTCCTAATTGTTATTTGTTGATCATCTCTTCTTTTATTCTGTGCGATATTGAAGATATGTGCAATATCCTCTACTTAATGTTTCCAAATGCAAAAATTCGACTAAATTTAACTTACCTTCAAATTTAAAATGCCAAAGGACAAAATTGTAGAAGCACTTGAACATCACCCCTCCGGGTTGTCGATATCCGACCTTGCAAGGGAAAGTGGCCTGCACCGAAACACCGTTTCCTCAAGGGCTAAGGAATTGCTGAAGGAGGATACAGTTAAATACAAGAAGGTTGGCAGAGCAAAAGTCTACTATCTAAATCACCACAAAGGTTTACACGAAGGTATTAAAATGTCCGATAAAAAGAATATCCGGGTTAATATCGGCGTAAGCGACCTGGAAGATGGGTATAAAGCCGCAGTATACGCCGCACAACAGGCAGTAATGGGCATTGGATCAGATCCAACCTTTTCAATCGTCCTTTTCTCTTCCGAATATGATCCGCATTCGGTCGCGGCGGGGATACAAAAAATTCTTACCGGAACTCACTGGGTTGGATGCAGGACGAATCGTGAGTTAAATCACATAACCGGGATCAGTAAAGGAACCATCCAGGTTCTATCCATAAAAACGAAGCACATGCACTTCCACACAGAAGTTGCGGATAACTATCGTGAAAACCCACAGGGAAAAGGAAAAGAAGCAGCGACCAGGGCGGCAAGTCTGGTAGAACCAGACAGGCTCGTATCCCCATACGTGCAATTCTCAAGACTAAGCAGTCAGAACTACATAGATATAGTCAGAACACCGCCGTACTTCATTCTAACCTTCATAAGCGGAATGTGTCATAAGGAAGATGGCACCTTTTATCCTGGTATGGAATCCAAGTTCCTTGAGGGAATCTTTAATGCCCTTGGTCCCAATATACCGGTGTTCGGGGCATCTGTGGTAAGTGATTTCGATGGCTTAATGCAAGGGTATAAATGTACAAATTATATCTTAGTAGATGGTAAAGTATATGAAAACGCCGCATTAGTTACCTTCGTTGTCTCTGACTTATACTTTTCCCATGGCCTGGAACATGGACATAAACCCTCAGACAGAATGGCGTTGATAACAAAACTCAGTGACGATGGACATACTATCCTTGAACTAAATGAAAAGGGAGCCGTTGAGGAATATAGCAGAATCCTGGGCATAGATCAAGAGGAATTTCTGAAAAACTTCCATAAACATGCATACGGTAACCCACTTGGTGTAATAGATGTGGATGGAAGCACATATATAAAATCCATAATCCCCTGCCAGGATGGCAAATCATTGTGTTCTATTTCAAAATTAACTGAAAATGTCTTCGTGAATATATTATCTTTCGACAAAGAGAGTGCTATCAATGCAATGAGCGATGCGATCTCGCAGGCCAAAAAAGATCATGAAGACAAAGAGGCAGCTTTTGCGTTGATCTTTTCTTGTTCTGGAAGAAGAGCAATCCTGGATGAAGATGCGGATCATGTTCTAGAAATTACAAAATCCAAACACGTGGATATGCCTTTATTTGGTTTTTATTCCTTCGGAGAGATCGGTGCCAAAAAAGACAGACAATCCCAGTATAACAATCAAACAGTTACGACACTACTTGTATATGATAAACTGCTTAGCCAATGAACTTTTACTTAAAAGTTTCATCAAAAATTTTCTCCAGAATTCTCTAATTGAACTTACATTACATCACGTATTTATATGAGTTCTACAAATTATTTATTTATTCATCAATGTGCAATATTGAACATAATGTGCAATATTGAACAATTATAATCCCCAACATTAATAATTTAGACACCTTTAAATTTTACATTAAATTTCAATATGTCAAAGGATAAAATCATAGAGGTACTCGAACAGCACCCCTCCGGGTTGTCGATATCCGCCCTTGCAAGAGAGAGCGATTTACATCGAAACACAGTTTCCCCAAGAGTTAACGAATTACTAAAAGAGGGCAAGGTTAAATACAAACAAGTAGGTAAAGCCAAGGTCTACTATCTGGACCATCATGAGAGTCTACACAAAGGTATTAAAATGTCCGACAAAAAGAATATATGGGTTAATATCGGCGTAAGCGACCTGGAAGATGGCTACAAAGCCGCAGCATCCGCCGCACAACAGGCAGTAAAGGACTTTGGATCAGATCCAACATTCTCAATCGTCTTTTTCTCTTCCAAATACGATCCACATTCGGTTGCGGCCGGGATAGAGAAAATTCTTGGTGGAACTCACTGGGTCGGTTGCACAACAGATCGGGAGCTAAACAGTATAACAGGAATCAGTCAGGGAACAATCCAGGTTCTATCCATAAAAACAAAGTATCTGCACTTCCACACAGAAGTTGCAGAGAACTACCGTGAAAATCCCCAAGCCAAAGGAAAAGAAGCAGCAACCAATGCGGCAAATAAGGCAGATGCAGACAGGCTCGTATCTCCCTACGTGCAATTCTCAAGACTGAGCAAGAAGAGTTACGTGGATATCGTCAGGACACCGCCGTACTTCATTCTAACCTTCGTGGGTGGGGTTTGTTATACGGATAATGGT
>DAOVSA010000097.1 GCA_030633635.1 Candidatus Altarchaeota archaeon | reverse complement strand
CTGTTTAAATCTCTCCTTCTCTTTTTTGAATTTTGAACTCTTCTGTATAAACATCTCATTATTTACGATATTTGGTGCGATAAAAACCTTTTCTGTAGCCGCGCCTTGTTTAATATGAAAATCACGAGACATCGTTCCGGGAACAATTATAGCATCAACATTTCTGACTATATATTTTGTCAATGGACTTATGACTTTTCCCAATAGCGATTGTGCACTCTCAATACCCTCTGACCACAATATTGTGGGCGTTTTAAGTAACTTAGACGTAATAAATGCTGCTTGTGTTGTAAAATCTGTACTTCCGCCTATGATAACAACATCGTATTTTCCCTTGATTAATTTTGAAATGATGGAGGGGTTGATATGATAGATAATACCCAAAAATTCTAATGTTATTCCAGATAAAATCTCATAGTTGTATCTATCGCTCTCCAAAATATCCCATTTTCTTTTTTTAAGTGTCTTTGCGCAGAAATAGACAAATAGATCTATGGAAGGATGATTTGATAACCCCTCAAACAACGGAACTCTGTACGGGGATATGATATTGTGAATCAACGCTACTTTATATTTTTTCATTGTATCCCTATGGCTTTCGTGCCTCTAAATAAAGGCTGTGTTCTGGTCGGTTATCTAAAAGATCGCTGTCTGGCAACTCCCCCTCTTTATAACTTCTTTTCTGGGCATCAACAAATCCACAGGACTCTAATAGTGCTGTTAAAGAAATTGAATCGTACATCCACCTATGCCTAGACCCAGATAAAAATATTTTTAGGATAAATGGCGTTTTCGTTCTCTCAACACCTACACCAAATATATCTAAAAATCTTTCAGATGGAAGATAATTCTTTTTTCCTTTATTATTTCGAATCTCCCCGATTTCTTTGAGATAGTTCCTTGCCATGAGTTCTAAGTCCGGTATTATTAATCTGATCAATCCATCTCTTTTAAGTACGCGGAAGCACTCTCTCAATACCTTCTCAGCCTCATCTTTTCTCAAATGTTCTATAAGATGTGATGAATAGATAAAATCGACAGACTCGTCATCAAAAGGAAGTTTTTTTCGCACATCACGTACCATGACTTTGTGAATATGCTCTGACCACGGCATTTCATAATATTCTTTTGGTAAAATGCCAATTTTAAACAGCAAATAGCGTAATCGAGGACATTTTGCTAACCTAGCATTAAAAGAGCTGTCTATGTTAACCCAATCATCCAAGCATGTAGTTCCCGAACCCAAATTAACTTTTTTCATCCGATTACCCTATTTGTAGCATCCTTATATATCTTTTCGATTTTATTGATTATAGTTGACCACCCAAACTCTTCCCCTATCAACTTCCAACCTTCTTTCCCAAATCTTCTCCTCAATCCTTCATCACTCAAAACCTTAAAGATTGCATCCTTTAACTGATCTTTATCATATTCAACCACATATCCAACTTTATCAACAATATCCGCAATGCCACATCTATCCGTAACGATTACCGGCGTGCCGCATGCACATGCTTCAAGCACAGTCACAGGAAATGTCTCATAAACCGAAGGCAGAACATAGACATCTGTATCAACATAAGCTTCTAACTTATCCCTTTCAAAAAGTGGACCTGTCAGCAAAATTTTATCACCGATCTTTAAATCTTCTATTTGCGCTTTTAACGTTGGCAAAAATCCATCGTCCGGTCCAACAATCACGAGTTTAACAGCCCCCATTTGGTTCACCAAATCTGCAAATGCCTCCACAAGTAGATCAACACCTTTGATCTGGTGTATTCTACCCAAATACAAAATTATTTTCTCATCATCTCTTATTCCGTATTTCCCTCTAAATTCTCCGCTTGTTGGCAGGTTATCATATTCAGACAGATCAATTCCATTAGACACTATCTTAATCTTATTTTCATCCACACCCATCTTCCTGTACTGCTCTGCTTCCGTCTTGGTTAAGGCGATTGTTTTCGCTGCGTGTCTTATTATTCTGTATCCAAACATTAGATCAAAAAAATTCTTTAATCTCTGTTTTTGAAAAATGGGAAGTACGGAACCATGAGCTTGAATGATGTAAGGAATGTTGTATTTTTTGGCGTAATGCCAAACGATTGCTGCGAGTAATGTTCTATGTTCATGTATGTGGATAACATCAAAATCTTTCACTTCTTTATTAGCTATGATCGGCAGGTAATAAGGAGTGACAATCTTTTTCATAGCTAAATCGTTTGAGATATTTTTAAAGTAATATACCCGCATACCATCTACAAAGACCCGTTGATTTTTTTGTACGTCCACTCTCTTTCTTCCCCTATCTGTCGTGAATACTGTAACTTCGTGTCCTTTCTCAACTAAATTTTTTGAAATTTCGTATGCGACTCTGTTAGTCCCCCCCGTCTCCCAGGCAGGTTTGAATGAAGTCGAAATCTGAAGTATCTTCATGTCCTATCCATCCTTACTATCATACTTCTCCTGATATTTCTTAACAACCATCTCCATAACCTCTACTGCATCCCTTCCTTCTTCACCTGTTACTGGAAGTTGAGAATCATTCAAAACGCTATCAGTAAATCTTTCAATCACCACCTCGGTGCCAATCTTCTGCCTGCCCGTAGCTACTTTGAACACATTCGATGCTATGCCACCTATCATTTGAGATATGGTGCTCAACGAAGATCGAGCAATAGGCATATAACTCAATTCCTTGAGCCGATGACGGATCAATAACATACTCTGCAGATCCAGATGTAACGCAGCTTCAGTTCCTAAAATATCAACATTTGCAGCCCAGTAATTGCTCGTGTAGGAGAGGGTTGCTGAACTGATACCATTTTCTCCCTCCAGTTCTATCCTGAATTCATCGAACGGCGCCCAGGGATGTCCCAAGAAATTCTTTGCATAAATATCTACATTCCTGATATCATTCAGAAATGCCAGCGACATATATGCTATATGCGGTCCTGTCTCTCCAATTACTCCGCCGGGAAGCTTGTGATACCAATGATCTTTTAAATCTATCATATCCCATCTGGGTGTAGATAGAAATATCCGCATTCCAACAAAGTCTCCAATAGCACCATCTGCCACAAGTTTTTTGGCTTTGAGAAACGGTGGATGAAATATGTCGTTATGAATTACACATAATTTCACTCCTTGTTTTCGTGATGCTTCTATCATCTGATCGCAATCCGATGTCTTGAGTGCCATCGGTTTCTCCATTATCACATTGCAGCCATTTTCCATCGTTTCCACTGCTACCGTGGCGTGTATCTGCGGTGGAACACATATATCCACGATATCCAAACCCTCTTTTGAGAGCATCTCCGAGACGTTTGAGTATGCATTGGCTATGCGAAAATCTTTTGCGGTCTCCATCGCAAGCTTCTCATTCAAGTCGCAGACAGCGCAGAGGTCAACTGTATTCTTCATTCTCTTGTAACCAGGTATATGCCTCTCTTTTGCTATAAACCCACATCCAACTATTCCAACTTTTAGTTTTTCCATATCTATCTATCTATCTCACTCCCTTTTTCATTAAAATTTATAGACTTATTGAGATTTAAATATGTTATTTTACCTTAAATAACCCCCTTCAAAATCCCTTCAAACTCATCCACAATATCATCCCAGTTATATTTCTCAACGAATTTTCTCGCTTTTATTCCTTCCCCCTCTACATGTCCAT
>DAOVSA010000068.1 GCA_030633635.1 Candidatus Altarchaeota archaeon | reverse complement strand
GTATTTCCGCCAGCTTCCTATCATCTGCGTTCTTCAAATCCCTGATATTTTTAAATCCTGCATTAAATAACTTTCTGGATCTGACCCTGCCAATGCCTCTAATTCTGACTAATTGGATTAGTTCTTCCTTTATCCCATATTTTATCCGTATTTCCATCTTTTTAAGTTCCTTAAAAGATCGTTCAAGCATTAAGATCTTTGAGATTTCGGAAGCCGAGTAAGTCAGCCATTCGGCGATTCTCAATCGCTGTTGTAGTATGCCAGGGCCTGCTCCATATGCCTCAAGTATCGAATCCTCTGAGACCTCACCTATCCAATCATTTAAGAGTTTTGCGGTCTTAAATCTCTCTAAAAAGTTTACATCCAGATCGAAGCCATCTAATTCCCTGAGTAGTGGTGCTTTACAAGCATTCAGCCAGAGATATCCCTCCTCCTTTCTACCAACGTATAATAAAGGCATCTCAACGCTATCACACAACATCTCCAAAAGTCCAAGAGATGAAAATTCGTGCTTTGATTCTGCAATCTTAAGCAGGGAGATATAGTTATGGGCGGTTTGTGGATCAATATACAGCTCAGAAATCCTTTTTCCAAGCCTGGTTGGGATTAAAAATCCTTTTTCTTCATTTATAAATCCCCAACTTTTAAGTTCATCAATAATATTCAGTATTCTATGTTCAAAACCCTCTATGCCATATTGGTATCCAAAAAAGGTTGTTTTAAAGAATTCAATGATTGTATTTGTGGTTGGTGCAAAGTTAGATGCAACTGCGGCCAGGATATGAAACCTAAGGACCGGTTCAACGCCAAGTCTCGATACAATGGGCTCTACCTCGCCGTTGATATACTTCTCCACCAAAAACTCCCCCTCTTCTTCGCTCTTTGCAAGACTAATTGCCACCCCTATGGGGTCAAATTTTGGCCTTCCGGCCCTGCCTACCCATTGTTTATACTCCAAGACCGGAACGTATTCAAAGACCCCGGCCCCGTACCTCCTCATATCCCTGATCACAACAACCCTTGACGGAAGATTAACACCAAATGCCAGGGTCGGGGTAGCTACAATAACCTTTATCTTCCCTTCCCTGAAGGAATCCTCGATCAATACCCTCTGTTTATTCAGGAGCCCTGCGTGATGAAATCCAATTCCATTTTCTACGCATTTTACGAGCCTTTTACACTGTTGCGTAGGGGTTGGTAGCGCGTCCAGGATTTCGCCAGCAATCTCCTTCAACTCCCCTCTCTCTAATCCCGATCCATTCCCCTTCAACATCTCTCTCTTTAATTCTGATCCCCCCCTCTCCAACCCCTTCAACCTCAATTCCCCCATGTTCAATCCCGACTTCCTCTTCTTCAACCCCGATTTCTTCCCCGTCAATCCTAACTCCCCCCCAAGTCTTTCTGCAACACTCTCTGCACTTCTTCTAGAGTTTACAAAGATCAAAACCTGGCCCCCGCCTGAAATACTTTCCTTTACGATCTTTTTGATATTTTCAAATTTTTCTCCAATCTCAACCCGCTCCGAGAGTTTCACAGGTCTCCATTCCGATTCAATTAACTTAGCATTCAACCATTCGGCAAGTTCCTTTGCATTTCCGATCGTTGCGGACAACGCCAGTACCTGCAGATCTGGAAATAATTTTTTGAATTTTGCGATTATGATCTCATAGACCGGCCCTCTATCACTGGCTATCAGATGGATTTCATCCATCACAAGAATCCCAACGTTTTTGAACCATTCCCCTCTCGATCTGAGTATGGAATCAAGTTTTTCAGCTGTCGTAACTAAAATATCAAAATCCAGTCTTTTTCTGTACTTGCTTGAGTCCAAATCACCCATCTCCAGCCTTACTTTATATCCCAACCGTTCATATTTTTTGAACTCCAGATATTTTTCGTGGGCTAAAGCACGCAGTGGTACGACATAAACGGCACTATTTCCTTTCTCTAATAGCTTTGCGATCGCAAACTCTGCAATCAGAGTCTTTCCAGATGCTGTAGGTGTGGAAATAACCAAGTTCTTTCCATCCAAAACTCCCGCAAGTATCGCGGCATCCTGTGGCGGATAAAGCTTCCCAATACCCTCGGCTTTTAGAATTTCTATGAATCTATTGTTTATCTGAACGTCTTGGATTTGCATTATTTGAGTTATTTATGGATCTAGAGAAGAATATAATTCAATTTGGATAAATGAGATTGTATAAATGAGATGATTACTATCCACTTTTCGATCGAGCATTTAACTCTCTTTTCGTGTATTCCACAAGCCCACCGGAATTTAGCAAATTCAACAAAAATTCTGGCAGTGCCTTGAATCTAAATTCTTTGTTTGTGGCCAGGTTTTTTATGACACCTGTCTTAAAGTTAACCTCCAACTCATCGTCGTTACTTGCTTTAACGTCGCACTCAACCAATGGAAGACCGATATTGATCGAATTTCTATAAAAGATCCTGGCAAACGATCGGGCTATGACACAGGAGATACCACAGCCTATTAAGGCCCTTGGTGCGTGTTCTCTTGAGGAACCACAGCCAAAATTCTCTTCTGCAACGATAATATCCCCCTTTTTTACATTAGGTGCAAATTCCGGCCTTACTTTTTCAAACGCGTGTTTTGCAAGTTCTTTTATATCTCCAGTGACGAGATATTCCGCCGGGATTATTTGATCTGTATCCACGTTATTTTCAAATTTCCAGACCCTTCCGGTTATTTTTTGGTTTATCATTTCTAATTATAATTGTATGATATTACTTCCTAACTCATATAACCTAATGTGAATAGTTATATTAATCTTTAGACAACCCCTATAGTTACATCATACACCACTTTATACTTTTCGGTGTGCATGAATTTTGCACACCTCTTGAAGAAATGTATGAACACAAGACCATATTGGGGCTGATACCTGCAATGGGAAGTAAAGAAATTTCGAGGAAAAATATAGAACTGCTGTGTATTCTATCGGAGTATCATCAAAATCAAAATATACAGATCGAACAATCCTATCAACGGAAGACGAGAATTGCAGAAATTCAAAAAATATGTGGTTGAAGTAATAAAAAGACCAGAAGGTTGGCAAGAGGTGATTCTCCAACAATTAATGTAATTATGAATATTTTAGAGACTTTAAAAGAAAAGAAAACTTATATTCCGGATGTTATTGTTCCTTTACAGCAACATCACTACCAAGAACAGTATTTTGCATAAAGTAGTATAGAAATGAAGACGGCACTAATAACAGGGGTTACTGGGCAGGATGGAAGTTATCTTGCCGAATTACTCCTGAAAAGAGGGTATAGGGTGTATGGATTAAATAGAAGAAAGGCATTAGCAGGTATGGATAACCTGAAAAATGTTCTTAATAATAACAATTTTGAGATGGTGGAAGGTGACCTCTCAGAAGAGAGTCGATTGAATGCAATTATTAGAGATCTCCAGCCAAATGAGATATACAACCTTGCCGCTCAAACTTTTGTTCCATATTCCTGGACAAATCCCCTCTATACCTGTAACATAAATTGTTTAGGTGTCCTACGCATACTGGAAGCAATACGTATATATTCCCCGGGCAGTAGATTCTATCAAGCATCAAGTAGTGAAATATTTGGAAAAACCAAAGAAAAGTCACAGAATGAGATGACATATCATTATCCTAGGTCTCCATATGGCTGCTCAAAATCCTTTGGTTTCAATATTGCTAGAAATTATAGAGAGAGTTATGGATTATTTGTCTGTAACGGTATATTATTTAATCACGAATCTGAAAGACGAGGATTGGAATTTGTCACCCGCAAGATTACCCATACTCTCGCAGAGATAGAACTTGGATTGTCTGAGAAACTTATTTTAGGCAATTTGAATGCGAGGCGTGACTGGGGTTACGCTCCAGACTATGTAAAGGCAATGTGGATGATAATGCACCACAAAAAACCAGACGATTATATTGTCTCAACAGGAGAAGATCATACTATAAGAGATTTTGCTGAGTTGGCTTTTAAGGCAGTAGGAATAGATATAAGATGGGAAGGTGAAGGATTAAATGAAAAGGGCTTAGCTGGTAATAAAGTTCTTGTTGAGGTATCGAAAAAATACTACAGACCTGCAGAAGTAGATATACTCAAGGGAAATGCATCGAAAGCAAGGAAAATTCTGGGATGGAAACCTGAGACAACATTTGAGGAGATGATAAAAAGAATGGTCGAACATGATGTAGATCTATTAAAAAGAAGTAACGGGGAAAACTAATGGAGGGATAAAAAACGACAAATGAATAGCAGCAAAAGAAGTTTTGTCTAATTGCTTAGCAATTGTTGTATACTTGCGAGTTGCAATGAAATCAAAATAGGCGCAATAATGACAGTATACGATGAAGATAGCTGTATGGAGTCCACTATAAAAGTATTCTGAATCAAACAAGGTTGTTAGGCAGGTGAAATGTACAATCAAGTAAATTTTATCACGGGGATCCAAACGGAGGGGGATTATGGATTCTCAGTTTATGAACGGAATTTATAT
>DAOVSA010000186.1 GCA_030633635.1 Candidatus Altarchaeota archaeon | reverse complement strand
TTGAAATCTACAATCTCAAAGGTCAGAAAGTGAAAACGCTTTATACATCTCCAAGCAGGGGCTTGGAGACGAGAAGTGTTATTTGGAATGGAACTGATGAGAACAACCAGCCTGTTAGTTCAGGAATTTATTTCTATAAATTGGATGTTGATGGAAAAACAAAAGCAGTTAAGAAAATGATTTTAATGAAATAAACGCTGGATTACGTTAAGCGTCTTAATGCAAAAAAGAAAATAAAAAAATAAGGAAGATAAAATGAAAAAATGTAACTTAGTAATATTAATTGTTATCTGTTTAATAATAGCAAACCCCCTTTCTGCACGTTACAAGGATATTCCTGTAACCCGTGATTTGAATCCTGATAGAAAGTATATTACTTACGAAGAATACAAAAAAAGCCATCCATTCAAGCCAACAAGATGTTCCGAGATCAACAGGGTGATTTCTGACGATAGAGATGAGAATTTTCTTATTATTGTGAACTCAGATCTCTATCCTCAGATCACAAATGCTATTGCCACTTACCAGAACGATCTTGCAAATGAAGGCTTTAATTCGTTTCTTGTTGAGTTTGATGGGACTTCTGCTTTTGACATGAAATATTACATGATGCTCTATTTTCAAGAAGAAGATATTGTTGGTGTGGTTCTGATAGGTGACTTGCCGATCGCCTGGTTTGAAATGTTCGAGGACTGGAATAATAACGGCATCTGGGACCCTGATGAAAATTGGGTTCATTTTCCAATAGAACTTTATTTTTCCGATATTGATGGAATATGGGAAGACCAGGATAACAATGGGATTTTTGATTATCATGAAGGTGAGAAACATCCCGAAATAGGAATAGGACGCATTAAAGCAGATAATATGAGTTATCTCGCATCTTCAGAAGCGGAACTTGTGAACAGCTATTTTCAAAAGAACAATCTTTACCGAAATGGATTTCTGCAAAATACAGATGTAGCTCTTGCATATATTGATGATGACTGGGCATACTGGGGACCCGAATACCAGGCAGCTATGCAATTTTTGTATCCTGAAACTGAGTTGGTGGATGATATAAACCAGACAACAGCAGAAGACTATCGGTCAAATAGACTCTCCGCAGAATATGAATTTATACAGGTTCATGTTCATTCCGGACCGGATGCACATTATTTTTATGAAAATAATGGTAATACAACAAATACTGTAACCAATTTCGAGATTTCCTATTTGAATCCAACTTCATTTTTTTATAACCTTTTTGCCTGTTCAAATTCCCGATTCACGGAAAGCAATAACATGGGAGGGATGTATCTGTTTGGAAATGGTTTTTGCGTTGGAACGATAGGTTCCACTAAAACCGGAAGTATGCTCTGGTTCGAGGATTTTTATGAGCCTTTATCTCTCGATGAAACTTTCGGTGAAGCTTTGCGGCAGTGGTGGGAAGTAAGCGTGGATACCGGACCTGACTGGATGTGGGAACGTTCCTGGTTTTATGGAATGGCAATCCAGGGAGATCCATCTCTGAAGATCCATTATTTAGAAGGAAATATCGTTTACGTTCCCCAGGATTATCCAACAATCCAACAAGCGATTGATGCTGTGGAAAATGGAACCCTTGTTTTAGTTGATCCCGGAACTTATGTTGAAAATGTAAATTTCAACGG
>DAOVSA010000187.1 GCA_030633635.1 Candidatus Altarchaeota archaeon | reverse complement strand
TACGCGTGATCATCCGTTGTAGGCTAATGATTTCCGTCCCGATTCATGGGGATAACTACAAAATCTATTCCTCCAAAGATGCTTTTTTGTTTCTCCTTCTCTGTCAATAACTTATAAAAAATTCTCCACATTATTTAAGAAAGACCCGAAAACAATGCAGGGAAAATAATCTTAGGAATTTGCCAAGAGGATTTTCCCTAATGCCGGAAGAGTTTTTTACGCTTAGCCCTGAACAGATAAAAAGTCTTCTGCACATAATAGCATAATCTCAAGATAAAAGTTGCCTTTTTGGCCTTAGAATGATATAATTGATTTATTGTTTGTCTCCAGAATACCCCGCCACTCTGTGATGCGGTTATTTATTGTAAAGAAATTTTAGGCAATTGGATATTGAAAAATCCGAAAAATCATCTTGTAACTCTCAATTTTAAGGAGGAAGGAATGAATAGAGCATCAAGGATTTTCTTATGTGTTTTACTTTTGGTGGTTTTTGTTTTTGGTTTTGCATTTGCCCAGTCAGAGATAAAGAAAATTCCTCAGCGTTCGGAGATACCGGATAAATATAAATGGAAGCTGGAAGACATATATCCAACAGACTCCTTGTGCGAATATGATTATTCTCGAGTGGAGAAGCTATTGCCCGAAATGGAAAAATTCAAAGGGCATCTGGCAAAATCTGGAGGAAAACTATTAGGTTGCCTTGTCATGCAGGACAGCATATCTAATATTTTATGGCGGATCTATGCATATGCAAACATGAGATCAGATGAAGACACCCGCATTTCTAAATATCAGGAGATGTCGGATAGGGCAGCAAGTCTCTGGAGTAAAGTTGGGCAGGCAACTTCATTTATCGATCCGGAGATCTTGGACATCCCACCAAAAAAATTAAATAAATTGATGAGAAAAGAAAAAGGATTGGAGCTGTATGGTCACCATATTGATAACATCATAAGAAAAAGGGAGCACACCCTTTCTGCCGCGGAAGAGGAGCTTTTGGCACGGGTGGGAAATATAGCTCGTATCCCTGGAAATGTATTCAATATGATAGAAAATGCGGATATCAAGTTTCCTTTAGTCAAGGATGAGGAGGGAAATGAGATTGAGCTGACCTATCAACGATATGCCAAACTTTTGGAATCTTCTGATCGCCGGGTTAGAAAGGATGCGGCAAATGCGTACAATCAGGGCTTCTTAAGTTATCTGAACACCCTGGGAGTTACTTTGGCTGGAAGCATAACTAAAGACATATTCTATGCCAGAGCGCGGAAATACAATTCATCTTTAGAGGCAGCACTTGACCGAGATAATATTCCAATAGAGGTATTTAATAATTTAGTCAAGACCGCGAACGATAACTTGGAGCCACTTCATAGATATGTCGGTTTGCGCAAGAAGGTTTTGCAGTTGGATGAACTACACAAATACGATATGTGGTTTCCCTTGGTGCCAGAGGCAAAAATGGAGATTCCCTACGACTCAGCCGTAGCTATTATACTAAAGGCAATGGAGCCGTTAGGTGAAGATTATGTTAAGGATATGAAGAAAGGTTTCCAATCCGGATGGGTAGATGTATATGAATCAGAAGGTAAATATAGTGGTGGTGGTTATTCTTGGGGAAGCTATTCCACCCATCCCTATTT
>DAOVSA010000102.1 GCA_030633635.1 Candidatus Altarchaeota archaeon | reverse complement strand
TTAAATCCAAGATTATATAGTGCCTCAGCCAGTGCTTTTGCATTTTTAACCGTTTGTTTTGCATATTCCTTCCCGAATTCTTTCATCTCTGTAAGTGCAATGGCAAGACCCACAACATGATGCAGGTGATGATTGCTCATCAAACCCGGGAATGCCGCGTTATCTATACGATCTGCAAATTTTTCCTTACACAGGATCATACCTCCCTGTGGGCCCGGAAATGTTTTATGCGTGGAGGACGTGAACACATCCGCACCCTCTGCGAAAGGTGCCTGGAATTCATTTCCTGCGATAATTCCTGCGACATGTGCCCCGTCATAAACCATATACGCACCCACCTCATCTGCAACGGATCTCATTTCCTTAAGTGGATGTGGAAACAGAAATAAACTGCCGCCAAAGATCATTATTTTTGGTTTTTCTTTCAATACGTGTTTTTTTGCCTTGTCAACATCGATGTTCATTTCTTTTTGATCAAAGGGATATGCAACATCCTCTAACTCAACAACACCTGCTGCACTCACCCCTGTATGTGAGATGTGACCGCCACATGAGATACCTAAACCCATTATTTTATCTTTGGGCTTTGCAAGTGCGTAATAAACAGCCAGATTTGCGATCACCCCAGAGATGGGAACAACATTTGCGTGTTCAGCATTAAATACATCCTCCGCCAGTTTCATTGATATTGCCTCGATCTGATCAAAAAATTTGGTTCCCTGATAGAATCTATTGAAGATTTGTATTCCGTTGCGTCTACGCCCCCCCAATAGCCCCTCAGCATATCTATGTCCAAAATCCGAAGATACCGCCTTTCTCACCGACGCTGAAGTCACATTTTCGGACGCAATCATATTTAAACAATTCCCACGCCATTCATGGTGTTTTTCTATCAGTTCAATGATTTGGGTATAATAATTCATTTTCAAAAATTATCACATAACAAGTAATAATATTTAAAATAAAAAACCCAAAGAAAGTGGAATGCAAAATATGTGGCAAGTACATCGAAGAGGGAAAAAGGGTACTCGTGGAAGGATCAGAGATAGTAACCTGTGATAGATGTTCTACCTACGGAACGATCATTGGGGATATCCATAGAGAAGAACCTAAAAAGCCAAGGAAAATAGAAAAGAGGGTAGAAGAGGAAATAGAGTTCGAAGAAGACCTAATTGAGAATTATTTCGAAGTGATTAAAAATGCACGTCAATTTCGCAATCTCAAACAAGACGATCTTGCTAATCTTATAAACGAGCCAAGAGCTTTAATCCGGAGGATAGAGTCCGGTAAAATCCGGCCCAGTCTTGAAGTAGCAAAAAAACTGGAATCCCGATTAAAGATAACACTGATTCAAAAACAGGAATTACACATTAAACCGGTAACAGCCCAGACGAAAAAAGAATTGAGTCTTGGTGATATGGTAATCGTGAAAGATCGCAGAGGCAAAAGAAAATAGACCTAATCTATAGACCTAATCTACGCTCCAAACAACTTTGCTTTATTACTGAGATCAAACAGAATGTCCATCAGGTATCTGCCACAAATCCTGTTCAAATCACCGCGGGCACAATCTCTTTCAGTGTACTTATCGACCAGATCAGTTCGAACGTCACCATAGATTGCGATTGGAACGGGATCTGCTGTGTGTTCTCTTACTGATACAGGTGTAGAGTGATCAGCGGTTAATACCACATTCGTGTTCTCTATATTCTCCAAAATTGGACGTATAACCTCTTTATCAATCCTTTCAATCATCATTTTTTTTGCTTCAAAATCTCCATCGTGACTTGCCTCGTCAGTTCCCTTTATATGTAAAAACACGAACTCATATGATTTCAATGCATCGATTGTTGCTAATGCCTTTCCTTTGATGTTTGAATCTACATGGCCTGTTGTCCCCTCTACATCGATGACATCCATACCGACAAGTCTGCAAATACCCTTTATCAGGTCAGTTGCCGAGATACAAGCACCTTTCACGCCATGCCTCATCTCAAAACGCTCAATTTCCGGTTTTATTCCAGATCCTCGCATTAAAATAGCATTTGCAGGCAATTTACCCAGTTTTTCCCGCTCTTCATTGATTCTATGATCCTCTAAAATTTCTGTGGTTATCTTAGTGAATTTATTTATAATTCCGGATGTGAATTTTGCTTCTTCTGAATCATCTAGAGGCACCGATTTTCGAATCCCAACGTTTATTTCCTCTGGATCACTATCTGTTACCTCAGATGATAAATTCGTACCACGTAATACCAAAGCACCCCTGTGTCCCGGGCATTTCTTGAATATTGTCTTAACCCCATCGATTTCTATTCCATCGATATCATTAGCCAATTCCTGTAGCCCGTATTCTTCTCGTCCTGCCCTGCGATCTACAATCTTCTTATCTTTAACGCTTGCGAAGTTACATCTAATCCCTACATCCCCTGTTTTTAGAGTCAAACCAGCACCGGCAGCCTCCAAAGGACCTCTACCCGTATAAACCTTGAAAGGATTATAACCAAATAGTGACAGGTGTGCTGTATCACTACCCGGGCGTGTTCCGGTCCTGACAGAATCCATTATCCCGTTTATCCCTTCTTTTGCAATTTTGTCCATCCATGGGGTGGAAGCAGCCTCCAAAGGTGTTTTTCCACTGGTTAACCTATCTCCCATCCCGTCACAAATTATCAGCAGGGATTTCATTTTTAAAGGTTATTTTATAGTTCCATAACCAATCAAACGCCATCTGGCACCAAATCTACGACTTATAGCAACTCTTTGCCTAGAATCAGCACATATCGGTATCTTCAAGGATATTTCGCCTTTTTTGGCATTTGTAACTACGCCAATTGTCACGGCAGAACCAGCACTTAACATCAAGGATTCGGACTTTACCAGTGGCTTAACTATGATCTTCTCCTTTGTACCCAGTAATCCCTCAAATAGTTTGATATCCAAGGTTAATTCCTCTCGCAATTCTGGCAGGGTGCCCGGTTGACCAACAATATTTCCTGATAAACTGTCTGATTTTGTCAGGTTTGGATCTAACTTAGTACCAATTGCAATTAAGCCGCCGGGATGTGCTTCCTCGATAAAGCCCTCGCTGGTGCTTAAATTAACAATCTCTGTACGTATTGGTCTATACTTGTTTTTCTTCTTAACACCTGGCGAAAATTCTATCTCATCACCTACATGAAATTTTCCACAAAGCAATGATCCGCCGACAGTTCCCCCCCGGATATCACCTGCTTTTGTTCCAGGACGATTTATATCGAATGAACGAGCAACATACATCCTGGGTTCCTTGGCTAGCTCCCTCTTAGGTGTTGGAATTTGTTCCTGAATCGCCTGTATCAGGACATCGATATTGGCATTATAATGCGCCGCAATCGGTATTATCACAGAATCTCTCGCTATTGAATCCTTTATAAACTCTTTAATCTGTTTATAATTTTCCATAGCCTCATCTTTTGACACTAAATCGATCTTGTTCTGGGCCATGATTAT
>DAOVSA010000104.1 GCA_030633635.1 Candidatus Altarchaeota archaeon | reverse complement strand
TGGGATCCATTGGCTCTGGCATTTTGGGGTGCAGTACTTGCCCTGCTGGTATTCAATGTATGCCCTGCAAAAGTACTACCCGGGGATAGCACAACCCTTGCTATTGGTTCCGGGATCGGTATCATATTACTTCGAAATCATCTGGAGATCTTAGGTTTTTGTATTTTTATCCCACACTTCATAGACATCGCATTAAAATTGACTACAAACATCAAGGATATCAGCCAGAAGAAAGTTGAGCCATACCACCTGAAAAATAACAAACTTCATATCCCGGGCGGCAAATTAGATTTTGCAAAACTGATGGTACATCTATTTGGTCCGATGGAAGAATGGAGAATTGTTGCAATGATCTGGATTATCGTTGCATTGAACACCGGATTTTGGTGTTTGATCTCACAAATCTAATTCGGATCTAACTTTTTGCACACCTGTAAGGCAGTTTTTTGATTAAATCCATCATTTGTTGCTCTTCAACAACAGTTTCATCCCCCATTTTCATACTCAGCTCATCAGTAACCCTGCCGACTTCTACAACCGGACATTTATGCTTGGCAGCAATTTTCAGGACTTCTTTTACATCTGAAACGGCAATCAAGTAATTTCCCATGTACCTTGTGATTCTTGGATACGGGATAGATGTTATTCTTACACCTTTTTTTGCTTTCACCAGCATCTCAGAGAGGTTTCCAAACCATCCCCCCCTGGAACAATCTTTTGCGGCGTGGATGTCGACCTCTTCCATTAACTCTAAAAATGTATCAAATTTTGTTTTTGCCCGATATACCCTCTCACCAATACTTCCTTCAACTACCTCGCCGAGCATCAGAATCCTATCATTGGTTTTTGCACCAGAATCAGGAATTGGTTCGTTAATTAATCTTCCAAAAACGACAAATGATATACAAGGTGTTAAATTATCACCTACTTGGGTATTTCCACCAAGAATCGGAACACCAAGACCATCACTTTGTTTTTTTAAGTCTTCAGCAACTTCCTTTGCTTCATTTATATCATTAACCTGCATAGAATTTAACGCATAAAGTGGTTTTGCACCCATCACCACGAGATCACTGCACGTGTGAATCAAACCTGTTTTTCTGGCGATCTTTAAAGGATATGGACCCTCCATGTTCAAGACATCCTTCCCGACAACTATTGCGTCATCCCCCTGCTTGATCCCGTACCTTAACCCACTTACCTTCTCATCCATGTGCCAGAACACTTTTCTTACGTGATTTGTTTCGCACATATGCTCTATTGCCCTTTTGATTTCTGTTTTCATTTTATTTCTCTGGAATGAACTTTACCCGAATCTATCGAGTTCTATCAAATGAACTGTAAATGGGGGATCTATCAAATTCTTGCGATCGCTTTTGACTTGGGACCTAGCGACAATAGAATCAATCCCCGATTTTCTTTTCTACGATCACACCATCTGGTTCAGACTCACTGAAGATCTGGGCAGTAAATTTGTAAATCTTTGTTTCTTGATCCTGCCAGGAATTTTGAGGTAGACCAGCTTTCACACACGTTTGCGATAGAAATTTCTCAGCATTCCACTTCCATTCTACCGGCACTTGTGGTAAGAGCAACCCCCTGAAAGGTCCATTCTCAACAACCAATCCATCCCTACCTACTTTAATCTCTTGTAAATACTCCTTTGGATCATTGACCTCAATTAATGTTGGTTTTGTGAGTACCGAGACTTCAACTATCAAACTGGATAGTTCGTTCCTTGCAACTGGTTGAAATCTCGGATCTTTGAATGCCGCAGATCTGGCTGAACTTTCTATTGCTTCAATAAGTGGCATTACTGGTTCCGGGTACCCGATACAACCCCTTAAATCATGGTTTGGGTATCTCTCCAGTGTAACAAAAACCCCCCTTTCTTCCGTTAGATCCCGAATATCGTCCGGGATTGTGGGATGACTATCCTCAAAATATGATTCAATGCTCTTTCGTGCAAATCTCACCAGTGATTTCCCCTGGTCCAATGTTAGTTTCATCCTGTTTTATCTCGATTATTTCAGGCAGGTTGCCCCACATGCCGATCTCATCCTCACGGATGATCAACACACCATCGATCTCTTCAATTTTTTTTGCAAATTTTAGCGCGTTTTTGATCGATTCATTGATGCTATCTCCTACCACTTTATTTCCAATAGCAGTTGTTGTGGCATCGGCGATTGCAGCACTCTTTGCAATGACTACAACTGCATCAGCATAACCAAAACTTATTGAGTGACCCACAGAGGATGAGGACGTGCATATCCCACAGAAATGCTTTGGAATGATCTTAAATCCGAGTTTATTCGATAATTCAGAGCAGCCGGCATAGATCTGGACAGCAAATTCTTTATCACCGTACATAGCTATGTCGCCGCCATTATCGATTAAAACCCAACCAGAGTTAAGCTCAACCGCTTTTTTTGCACCAAGTTCAGAGATCGCACCTGCAACAGCAGCCATCGGCCCCACACCTGCAATTTTCGCTGCTTTTGCCATTAACTTCACGATTTCACAACCATTAGCATTAACAGGTTCCAACGCCGAGACAAATCCTGGATTTTCTCGTATATACCCTTCCAATTGTTTCCTGTGGAAGATTATTTCTCCAATCAACTCGTCAAGTATATCTCTATCGAGTTTTATGTTCAAATTTGTCTCTTTGTATGTGAACCTGTGGTTCATTCCCTCTTGAACACCTGTAGGAATTCCGCTGGCATTATTATCGTTGTGTTTTTCTCGGTTGCCACCTCTGATAGGGTTTGTAAGTACCTCAGTTGCAATGCACCTGGACTTTTACTGATGATCTCTGCCGCCTCTTGTAGTTTCTGTGAAGCCTGGAATTCTGCATCTGCCAGTATAACCCTGGCTCTTCTGTCTCTTTCCGCTTCAGCCTGTCTTGCTATAGCTCTTTGCATATCCTTTGGTATGTGGACATCTTTCACCTCTACTGTAGAAACCTTAAGACCCCATGCATCTGTTTCTTTATCCATGATACCTTGAAGTTCTGAGTTAATCTTTTCTCTCTCTGATAACAGTTCATCGAAGTGCGCCTTTCCTATAACTCCCCTCAGGGTGGTCTGAGACATCTGGGATGTTGCATAACCATAATTTTCCACCTCTATTATCGCTTTCTCCGGATCAAATACTCTGGCATAGATAACGGCATTAACGCTCACAGGAACGTTATCTCTGGTTATTGCATCCTGTGGGGGAACATCCACCACGAAGACCCTCAAATCCACTTTAACTGGTTTCTCAATCATGGGGATTATGAGAACAATTCCCGGACCTCTAACACCTGCAAATCTACCCAACCGGAATACGACATATCTCTCGTATTCCCTTGCTATTCTCACAGAATAAGACAGAATTATCAACAATATTATAACAACTCCAAACAAAATCGAAAACATTGACATTTTT
>DAOVSA010000073.1 GCA_030633635.1 Candidatus Altarchaeota archaeon | reverse complement strand
CCTTGAGCATTCATATATCGGCTGGCCAACTATCCTTGAGAGATCGTACTGGAGCGGCAGGATTGATTGTGCTATCTGGAGTGTGGAAACTGCATCGCTCATTGAATACTCAAGAAATTTGTTGAATTCGTCGCTTTCGGGTGAATCCCAGATTTTGGCCATGTCTTTTGCCTTTATATCTATCAGTTCCCTGCCGAATAGTTCCATGTAGACGTCTTCGAGCCTGTAGCGGGATAGGTTAAAAACCTGCCTGCAGGCAGGGTACATGTCCACGTGCGGTCTGCCTCTTACGCGGGCACCGGTGTTCATTCCCCTTCTTTCAAGCTTCGCTGAACTGCCATCCAACCCGATGTCGAGTTTTAATCTATATTTGTCTGCCCGTTCCCTGAGATATGGAAAGTCGAAGTTATCGCCGTTATAGGTTGTAATGATGTCAATATTTTGCTCCTTGATTGTTTTTATAAATTTTTTTATAATTTCAAATTCATTTTCAAGGACCTCAACATAGTCGGGTTTTGCGTCATTTGAGCGGTATGTCCAGACCTTCTCAAAACCGAGGTTATCTGTATAGCTTATCATTATGATGGGGTCCTTTTCGGAATCCGGCTCGCCACGCGGATTGTAGACCTCAAGATCAAATGCCGCAATGTTCAGATCGACATCCTCGCAGCTTTCCATCGGGATCAGACCTGCATCTATGAGATATCTCTGGGCAAACGGGATGTCTGCCTCACGAACCTCTTTGCAGTGATCCAGATGCTTCACGTCCCCTCTGATTTCTGGAACATCCCTTGGTTGTTTTACCGTTATCCTCAGGACATCAACTTCCCCCCTTAGGTCAACCATGTGCTTCTTTTCCACCCTTGTAATCCTGTCTAATTTCTTCAGATCCTCTGTTAATTTTTCTATACTTTCTATATTATCCCCCATACCCTCCGATCTTGGAACTGCATAGAAATATGGTTCAAAATCCACAATCTCGGCGATCTCCCTTTCGCCCTCTTTTTTATCTTTTTTATAAAAGAGTCTAACTATTGCTTTTTCATCCCTGGTTATGTAGTCTGCATCGAGAAGTATTTTCATATTGGAATTTTGTGTCTTCATCTTAAGTTACGCTCACTTAGCTATTATCATTTTTCGATTTTATATTGAATGAAAAGAAGGAAAGAGACATCAACGAGAAATCGAAAGATTTCCTTCGGAACACGAATAGGGATTGTCTTTAATTACTCGTTCTCGCGTATCTGCGATATGTTGCACTATTCAACATTTCTAGAACATAGAATTATGCTAAGTCTTCAATAACAGCTCTATGAGGTATACATAATAAAGGCATCAGTTGTTCAAATATCAACTACAAGAATTTGATCAATACGCACCCACTTTGGTATCCCATCCAATCAAACAGTATTTCATTAAAAAAGCTCGAAATCCTCCTCTATATCATCCTTCGTAATATCTCCACCCGTAAGGTCGTCAGCTCCGTAGCTACATCTCATAGTATCCAGATCATAGTAATCGCATTTGTCACAACAGCTGTTCTTAGTAGTACACTCATCATAAAACCAACATTTATCGCAACAATGTGACATTATTATCCCTCCTGATACATAATATGACACAACCTAATATATAAACAAGGTGAATATCACTTATAACTTATTTTTCTAATCGATTTTTTCTGTAAAGTTTAAGGACATAAACCAAGATCGGATATATTCACCTTTCCCGTTCTTTGGCTTCTTCTAAGTAAATCGGATGATGATCGGTTATATGTCATCATTTTTATCTTAGAAGTATCAAGAATATTATAAGTTGCTCGTCCAAAAAGATGGCGGCAAATTAGGAAAAACCCGCACCAATAAAGATGAATTTCGATGAAATAAAAGAACTGGAGTCAAAGTATCTTGCACAGACCTACAGACGCCTTCCGGTTGCAATATCTGGGGGAAAGGGTATGTACTTATATGATTTCGATGGAAACAGATATCTGGATATGTTCGCCGGCGTAGCAACATCTGTTGTCGGTCATTCTCACCCAAGGGTTGTGAATGCGATAAGGGAACAGGCAGATTTATTGATGCATACCTCCGATTGGCTGTATACATACCCACAGATCAAACTAGCGGAACTGTTGACCCAATTGACAGGTATGGACAAGGTATTTTTCACAAATGATGGAACAGGGTCTGTGGAGGCGGCGATAAAACTGGCACTAAAAGTTACAGGAAAGGGAGAAATCATTGCGATGAAGCGGGCGTTTCACGGCAGAACCCTCGGTTCATTGAGTTTAACGTATGGTGAGAAATTCAGAGAACCATTTAAAACCCTTTTATTTGATGCAAAATTCGTCGATTTCAACGATGTGGGTGCAGTTAGAAATGCAATTACTCCCAAAACCGCAGCAGTAATTGTAGAGCCAATACAGGGCGAAACTGGAATTATAATCCCTGCTGATGATTATTTAAAGAAATTGCGAGAATTAACGTCTGAAAAAGATGTCTTATTGATTGTAGATGAGGTTCAAACGGGATGGGGCAGAACCGGAGAGTTATTTGCACATCAAAGTGCAAAAATAAAGCCGGACATACTATGTCTGGCAAAGGCACTGGGCGGAGGATTTCCAATAGGTGCAACACTCTTTCATGGATTTGATTTTAGCTATGGGGATCATGGATCAACACTTGGGGGAAATCCACTCGCATGCGCAGCTGCAATCGCCACGATAGATGTGATCCTTGATGAAGATCTGGTAAAAAACTCGGCGAATATTGGAAATTACCTGCTGGAGAATCTACTGGCGATGGATCTGAATGCAAGAGGAAAAGGCCTGATGATCGGAATAGACGTGGATAATGCACAAAAAATCGTTCTGGATCTGATAAAAGAAAAAATTTTAACGATATATTCTGAACCCACGGTAAGGGTTTTGCCGCCTTTAATAATCAATAAAAAACAGGCGGATCAATTCTTAGAAGCCATGGGCAGAGTAAACCCATAAAAGGCCCTACAGGAGTTATTGGACTTTGATTTTATTGGACTTTGATCTTCTCAATAATTTTTTTACTGCTGTTTAATTCACCTTCCCAGAATTTTTTTATTCGCACAACCTTAGTATTCAGCCCATTTTTTTTAAGTTCTTCTTCCAGATTTCTCTCATCAAAATCTTGATCTTTGCCGAGAACGATTATATCTGGTTTTATTTTAAGAATTGGCACGAATAGATCCTCTCGATCGCCAAGAATTGCTTTATCAACACCTTTTAATGAACTAACCATCCTGAGTCTTTGTTTCTCAGGTGTTATGGGGGTTCTTTTCTTTTTTCTTACCATTTCATCGCTGGCTACCACAACAACTAACCTATCCCCCAATTTTTTGGCTTCTTGTAAGAATTCAAGGTGCCCCGGATGGAGTATATCAAAGACGCCCGTTGCTACAACTGTCACCATTTTATAACCTTCTGTTAACTTCTGTTATTATTGATCGATCATAAATTAAAAAGGATAATGAAAATTACGGTTCTCCGTTTGGGGCATAGATTCATTAGAGATAAACGAATCAGCACACACATAGGTTTGGTGGCAAGGGCACTTGGTGCGGATAAATTGATCTTGGATGCCCCAGATGATGATGTCAAGCGGAGCGTTTGGAAAGTTGTAGAAAACTGGGGAGGCGAATTCGAAATTTGCTTTACCGATGATTGGAAAGGGTACATCAAAGATTTCGGAGGTGAGCGGATTCATCTTACCATGTATGGAATTAACATAAATGAGGTATTGGATGATATTAAAGCATCAAAAAAGGATAAATTGATCATTATTGGGGGAGAAAAGGTTCCACCTGGGGTATATTCCCTAGTGGATCGCAACATCGCCATAGGAAATCAGCCACATTCTGAAGTAGCGGCATTGGCAGTTTTTCTGGACAGATTATTCGAAGGAAAAGAACTAAACAAAAAATTTGAGGGTAAAAAAATGATCGTTCCTAAGTCCCGTGGAAAAAAGGTTTTAAATGAACGATAACTATAAAGAACCAAAATAACTCCCAACCCAAGTATCGACACATATTCACTAACATTGATATTCACTGAAATTTCAATGGCGCAATTCCCTCTTCATATGTTCGTATTCTTCTCTCGTTATCTCCCCACCGAAATATCTCTTTTTGATGAGTTTTAATAGATCCTCATTACTTTTTGCTTCTGTTGTGGCTGTTTTAGTAGTTTCCTGAGCAGTTTCGTATCTGTCATCGAGTCCTGCCTGTATCGCCTTGGATATCTCCCTCGCTTTCTTTGGCGGGATGCCCCGAAGTACCAGATCATCGGACATAAACCTCATCTTTACCCTGACCGTCGAGTTCAATATCCCTTTGTATACATGGACATTT
>DAOVSA010000164.1 GCA_030633635.1 Candidatus Altarchaeota archaeon | reverse complement strand
GTGCTCTCTGTGTACTCTGTGGCAAAAGAGATGATTATTATGAAAATGGGGTGTATTAGTAGGGAAATTCGGGCCACAGAGAGCACAGAGGACACAGAGGGAAGGTTGCTACGTTCTTTGTGGCAAAAAAAAGAAAGCGAAGAAATAATGAGCCGACATTCGCACATACGCCGCTTATGTGCCGCGATGGTCTTGCGGGCAATTTTCCGGTTCCGAATCCGGGCAAATTTTTGATTCAGATACCAAGATTTAAATAAGTTTGTTCCAATTCCACATGCATTAAATGTATGGTTACGGGCGGCGCCGGGTTTATTGGGTCGTGGTTGTGCGAGCGGCATTTTCTTGAATTAATTATATTAGTATGAGTTGAAGTGATAAAATGAAAGTCATCATCCCCGCAGCTGGAACCGGAACACGTCTGTTCCCGCATACTCACACGAAACCAAAACCAATGGTGTACATCGCAGGTAAGCCGATCATCGGACACATCATTGATAAGATATATCGGTTGATGATGTCGGATTTTGTGGAGCATGTGGATGACCCTAAGGTTTGGAGGAGGGATATCGGTAGGGCAAAAAAAAGTGCTGGGCCGAGTGCCGATAATTGGGTTGGTGGAAGAATTGGAGCGGACTGTAGAGTATTTTGATAAATTAAATGTGAGGATATCTTGATGGAGATAATGGAAATCATTGAAGCAGGGGAATCTGAAACAACCGAATTTAAGACTTCACTTGCAGAGTGGAGAGATGTTGTTGAGTCGATCTCTGCGTTCTCAAATAAGAATGGGGGGACAATTTTCATTGGCGTGGGAGATAATTGTGAGATCATTGGATCTGATATCGGAAATAAAACGATTGAAACGCTGGCAAACCAGATCAAGCAGAATATTGATCCGGTGATATATCCTTCTATTCATGTTGAAAATGTGGATGAAAAGGCAATTATCGTTGTAGATGTTGCCGAGTATGAACAAAAACCGGTTTTTGCTTTTGCAATAGCGTTTGTACGGGTTGGTAAATCGAACCAGAAAATTGGGTCTGAGGGGATAAGAAATCTTGCTATTAATGCGTCAAAGGTTTATTGGGACGGACGAGCATGTGAGGGTGCGGATCTGGAGGATATTGATGAGGAAACAGTCAAATGGTTCCTGAATACGAGATTCACAAAACGTAGGGTTGCTATACCACCTCAAATGAGATTTGAGGAGATATTGATGAATGTGGGCTGTGCGAAGAGAATCAATGAAGATGTAAAGCCTACAAATGCGGGTGTGGCTTTTTTTTGTAAATATTCACAGAGATTTTATCCTTTAAGAATTTTATGTGCAAGATTTAAAGGAGTGGATTTATCAAGAACTACATTAGATAGTTTGGATTGTTCCGGTACATTAGTCGAAATGTTGGACCAGACGGAAGATTTTATAAAGAGAAATATAAGATTATTTGGGTTCAGGACACCTTTTAGTTTTAGAAGAATTGATAAGTTGGAATATCCCATCGAAGCAATAAGGGAGGCCGTACTCAATGCTTTGGTGCATAGGGATTATGAAGCCCCGTCTGATATTAGGGTTTTTATTTTTGATAATAGAATCGAAATTACAAATCCCGGATGTTTTCCTCGCGGCACGACCCCTGAAAAACCATCACATATTCCAAGAAATCCTATGCTTTGCCAATTGATGAGGGATATTGGCTACATTGAAAAATATGGTTCCGGAATATATTTTATGAAAGAGATATGTTCTGATTGAGGAATTCCTGCGCCTGATTTTAAACTATCGGATATTGAGACTAAGGTCATCTTTAAATCAGGTGGAGAATCTGTTGTTGTATCTGAAATCGAAAACCTTGGTATTGAGTTAAATGATAGACAAAGGAACGCTTTAAAATCTACTTTCAAGAAAGGATTCATCAACAATCAAATTTATAGAGAGCTTAACGGTGTATCAGATGAGACTTCAAGAAGAGAGTTGTCACAACTTGTAGAAAAGGGTATGTTAAAAATAAAGGGAAAAGGCAGATCTACCAAATATATACTAACAGTTAATGATTAGTTGGCGATTAGTTGGCGATTAGTTGGCGATTATAACTTGTTTGAACGAATGTATTTGCTTAAGTCTGTTGATGATGTAAAGTGAATTTCGAAATGTGTGTTCAGATGAACACAATGATGCAATAATGATACACAAATGATGCAAAAATTGTTTTGTCTGTTGGAATATATGCTTAGAAAAGACAATACACAAGGATTACCATGAAAACAATAGTAACAGGCGGCGCAGGATT
>DAOVSA010000006.1 GCA_030633635.1 Candidatus Altarchaeota archaeon | reverse complement strand
ATCCTCTTTAAGCCCTTTTCCGTGACTTTCATACTGGGGCCCATCATGAAACGCTTTTGGATACTAATCAAGCCACGATCTTCCAAACTTTTTAGTATGTTATCGATCGTATTTTTGTCAATTTCAAGTTTCTGGGCCGCTTCAATTAGTTTCAATTTGTCTGTCTGGGACATTAATTGCAATAGTTCATCACCTTTTTTCTCCAATTCTTCCTCTTCCTTTCTCTCCGGCTCCAGTTCCTCTTCCTTTTTCGGTTCTTCCTCTTCTTTCTTCTCTAATTCCTCTCCCTCCTTCGGTTCTTCTTCTATTTTCTCTACTTTCTCCCTTTTCTCTTCTCCTTTTTCCGGTTCCTCTTCCTTTGGTTCTTTCTCTTCCTTTATTGGCTCCTCTTCCTTCTTCTCTGGTTCTTCCTCTTTCTTCTTCCCCTCTAATCCCACCAATTCAGATATTTCTTTCTCAATTTCCTCTATCCTCTTTATACCCTTCTCTGTAAGTTTCATGCTGGAACCCCTCATGAAACTGCTCTGGATTGTGATCAAACCATTATCTTCCAAATCTTTTATCAAAGTATTGGTTGTGTCTTTGTCAATTTCAAGTTTCTGGGCTACATCGCTCAGCTTTAGTTTGTCTGTCTGTGACATTAATTGTAATAATGCATTGCCTTTTTTCTTCAATTCCCCATTTATTTTCTCTTCCTCTTCTTTTCTTTCCGGTTCTTCCTTTTCTTCTTTCTTCTCTAATTCCTCTCCCTCCTTCGGTTCTTCTTCTATTTTCTCTGCTTTCTCCCTTTGCTCTTCTCCTCTTTCCGGTTCTTCTTCCTTCTTTTCCGGTTCTCCTTCCATCCGCTCCTTCTTTTCATCTCCTATTTTCACTTCATCTTTCACCAATTCCTCTTCTTTCACTTTCTCCATAACTTCGGGTTTGAGGGCTTCCGTTTCTTCTTTCTCCACGATTTCCTCTCCCATTTTCGATTCTTCAGTTGCCATCTCTGGTTTTCCTCCACCCCCATTTACCTTTACCCACTCCTCATCTAGTATTTTCAAAAACGCCCTCCTCGCCTTATCTTTCTCCTCTTTTTCATGAACTTCTTTTATTTTCTTTACTCCATATTCTGTAAGTTGTATCTCTGCATCTCCAAACAAATGACGTTGTACACTAAGTAATCCCTGCTCTTCCAATGCACTGACCCAGCCGTTAATCATTTCTTTGTCAATTCCAAGTTTCTGGGCTGCTTCGCTTGTTTTTATTTTTTTACCACCAGCCAAAATGTCAATTTTTAGTTTTTTATCGGGCGTCTGCATTTTACTTTCTAAATGATTTTAATAATAATTTAAGTTTTTCCTCCTCCTAACAATTCTAATAATTTAAGTTCAGCTTCTTCTTTTTTCTTCTTTTCCTTTTCTCTTTCATCCATTTTCCCTTCTTCCTCCCCTTCTTCCTCCGGTTTTGTGAATTTCGTAAGTATTTTCTTTATAGGAGATATATTCGTGATTTTATCTCCCACCCCACCTATTGTGTCAGTCACTACTTTCAATTTTCCTGCCCCTTTTCCTGCAGTTATTTTTCTTTCTACGTGCATTTCCCTTCTGCCCAGTGCCTTCCACCTTTTTATCTCTTCTCTTTCCCTTCTATCCAATTCTGACTCCCGTTTATCCAATTCCTTTTCCTTCATCCCCCCCCCTCTTCTACTACCACCTTAGTTACGTGTAACTCTCGTGGACGAAGATCTGGTGCCGCTTCTACCCCCTCCTCTTTCATCCTCTCTGATTCAGATAACTCATCCTTCATCTTCTCCCATCTTCTTTTTAAATCATCCTTCGAGTCCTGATCAACTTCCCCCTCCTCAAGTAATTCCTGAATACCATCAATGTCTCCTTTTAATTCTTTCATAGATTCCAGAACATACGCATGTTGCATCTCTGCTGTCTCTCCCACATCCTTACGTCCAGTAATTTCTCTTACCTTTTTCAACCCAACTATCAATAGAATTATCCCCAAAACCAAGATAATAGAACCAAATACACCATATAAGAGGAGTTCTTTGTCTTTTTCAGCTTGAGCTTTTTGTATCAGCGACTCACACATAAAAACCATATCTGTATCATTGAGTTCCATATATAACACTCTTGCCTTATCTGCAGTAATAATTGTATTACTATAATCATTAAGTTTGGAATAATTCAATGCCTCATCATAGTAAAGATCTGCCTGTTGTTTTCTCTCACGGAGGCCGAGTATTTGTTTGGAAGAGAATATTAAGTCTTCACATTTTGAAACCATAGTCGCGTTTTGTAGTGTCAAGTAGATATTTTTCGCCTGTTCCGCATAGGTAATTGCATTTTCATAATCGCTGGAATTATAATACCCCTGTGCTTCTTTATATTTTTCATACGCACGCTCTTCTTTACTAAACATCTCTACCATCTTCGTGCATCTGGATATTATTTCATCGCATAAAAATGCCATATCTGATTTATCAAGTGCAAGATAGAGACTCCTCGCTTTCTCCGCATAGATAATTGCATTTTCATATTCGTCGGTTTTGTTATAATCCATAGCAAGATGATAGTAGGATGTTGCTTTAGTTTCTGCATCAAACAACTCTATCGCTTGCTTTATCAGTGAATCGCATTTTGATACTCCTCCCCAATCCTCAAGTCGTGAGTATAACTCTTTTGCCCTTTCTGCATAGATAACCGCGTCCTCATATGCCCGATATTGATAATAACTCTGTGCATTTTCATAGAAGGTGTTTGCCTGTCCTCTCAGATATGTCTCAACCCATTGTGTTGATGCATCAATTATTACGTCACATTCCTCAACTTTACCCGACTCGTTAAGTTCTAGGTATATCTCTTTTGCATCTCGGGCATAAGTAAGCGCATCCTCAAATTTTTTGGCTCTAAAATACTCATCCGCCTTTTTATAATAGGCAGCTGCATCTATATATTTGGTAGCATTCTCTATCACCAAGTCACATTGGAAAGCCCCAATAGAAATCCCTATCTCAACATAGGTTTCTTTTGCCATCAAGGCATAGAAACGTGCATCTTCATATTCCTTAAAGTCATAGTAATTTACCGCTCTTTCATAGTCCATGTTTGCTTCTTTCTCCTTTGCCTGTCGTTCTTTGATATATTCTCTTGTTATTCCAAAAACATAGATATGGTCTTCAAAGATGAGTTCTTCATCCCCTCCAGAACCAACAACAATCTCTTTATACTTATCCAGGTCCAGATCAACCACATAAATATCTTTGACTCCCTCCTTTGTTTCATATTTCCACTTTAAATTACCGTTTTTGTCCAGAACATAGACAAAGTTATCATCAGATCCAACGATGATTTCTACGTAGCCACCCCCATCTACGTCTGCTATAGACATACCCCTAATTGAATCGTTTATCTCATATTTCCACTTTAACTTACCGTTTTTGTCCAGAACATAGACAAAGTTATCATTAGATATAACTACGACTTCCCCATATACGTCATCATCTAGATCCGTGGCATATACATCTCTAATTGCTCCGTTAGTTTTATATGTCCAAATCAACTCACCTTTTCTATCCAAGACATAAATCCACCCATCCCAAGATCCTATAATGACCTCTTTATGGATATCGGCATCTAAATCCGCTGCATAGATACTCTCAACTGAGGAATCTATCGTATATTCCCACTCGCGGATACGCATAATTTTCTTAGTTTTCGTATTAATCGCAGTACCAAAGGTATAGATCTCTCCATTATCAGATCCAACAATAACTTCTTTATAGCCATAGTCACCAATACCTAAATCCGTAGCATAGATATCTTTGATTCCACCACCAGTTTCAAAATCCCATAGTAATTCGCCATCTTTATCAAATACATAGATATTTTTATCCTCAGACCCTGCGATAACTTCTTTATAGCCATCATTATCCAAATCCGCCGCGTAAACGCATTTAACTAAACCTGCTGCTTGACGCCCCCATTTCAAATCACCATATTTATCAACAACAGAGGTTATGCAGTGATTTCTGGTCACCGTATGTATCCCAGAACCGACTATTAATTCCCCACATTTATCACCGTCTATATCTGTCACATAGAAATCGAAAATTTCATCCTCCATAGTCTCATCCGTTCTGAACATCCACCGAAAAGTACCGTCATCCTCGAGTGCAAGAATACTTATTATAGAATCGACGAAGATCTCTTTATGTCCATCATTATCCAGATCTGATGCGTAAACCTTATCAACGCCTTCATTCACCTCATATTCCCAGTTAAGTTTATACATATCTGCAATCTCTGCAGCAGTAACCAACCCTGCCAGTAAAATAAATAACACGAAACTTATGATAATTTTAATTTTCATTCTTTCATATCTCATAAATTATTTCTATTTCATAATACATTTAGATTTTTATCTAAATAATAGCTCTACACTCATAAATATGGGTCCGCGAATACTAATCATCCTGTTCCTTGAGGTTATATAACGTCTTGCTATATCCCCTATTTTTATGTTTATATCGCTGGGATTTCTTGCGATTTTAACCTGCCAGTCTATCGAAGATTTTTTGGGATAATCAGATTCGCCGAACTCGTTAACTCTATTTTCAATCTCATATGCAAAGTAGTTTGAAATCGCATCCAGATAGGAAAATTTAACCTTTGTACCATTATTCTTGATATTAATTAATTCAGCATTTAATCTCCCGGGGGAAGGTGGGATTCCATAGATACTTCCACCCCAAACATAAATCTCGTTTAAAGCTGCCGGACCAAGCAATTTCTTATTTTCTTCTTCCTCTAAAACATAAACCTCGATATCTTTTCCACCCAATTTACCCTCATAAACCATGAATTTACACGGTGAGGGTTTATCAGCATAACTATTTGCGATTTTTTTAATGTTTTGCGCCAATTGAAGTCCTTCACTGCTACCTGGAGTTTTATCTATCTTTATTTGCCTCGATATCTCTTCATCACTCAATTTTACAGTTCCATAAAACTGGGGGTACATTAACTCACGCACGTCTTTATATCCGTGCCGAACCATTAAGACCCTTTCAATACCAATACCCAGATTAAAAACATCATGCAGGATACCATACTTTGAAAGGGCAATTGAGGAATACATACCGCAATCCGCTATCTCCACGCCCCTTGAAAATATCTCATACTCCGAACCTATGCGATAATAGTTTGAAGTTGCCTTCTTTTTTTCAAATGTTATATCTTCAAAGCCCAATCTCTTTAATAGTTCTTTAGATATTTTTTTTCCATCACTTAGATTAAATTTTTCATCCATAATGACACAGGAGGCACCGTAATGTGCTTTGAGATGTGTTGGGCTTAGTTTTTGTTCCCGTCTGAATCTTAATCCTATGGAGAACAATCTTAATGGTAGTTCATGTGTGTGTTGCATCGCCTGAAGTGTCGGAAACCATGCAGCAGTCATGTGAGAACGTAGCGTTATTTTATTTTTAGTGAGCTGCGGTGTGACTGATTGGAAATCTGCGATCACATCCATAATTCCAATGGCATTGGCAGTGGAGATGTTCAATCTATTAACCATCTGTTCGGATAAATCATCCCCTTCGATTGATCCCGCGCGATATTCTCTTAGGATTCGTTTGAACTCGTCCAGATCGATATCGGATTTTATAAACTCCCTTATCGTTTTGACCTCTGTTTTACCCAAGCCAATATCTGGTCGCGGAAGGCCAGCCAGATAATAACACCGGTCGAGTATCACCGGCGCTTCCGATCCGTATTGTTTATAAACATCCTCCTCTGGCACAAATACCTTGTTCTCTATCTCATCGAATTTCATATCCAGAAAGATTTTTCTCATTTCCTGTATCAGTTCCTGGACCGGATGAGGCTTTCCAATCGAATGATTCGTGTGATTCACGTTACTCGTTCCCATTTTTTAAGTTTTAGTATCTTTGAGAGGGTACTTCCCCTCTGAATCTCCTTTCTTATCCTATCCTCCTTCTCAAGAACATCTAATGCCCTATTTGTGATCTCGATCGCTTTTTCATGGGGAATGATAACAACACCATCATCATCTCCAACCACCCAGTCCCCGGGACGAACCACAACACCACCGCATTTAATTGGTATATTTATCTCACCAAAACCCTTTGGTTCGCCCGCAGTTGGCATTACAATCTTTGAGAATGCTGGAAATTTTAATTTTTTTATCTCCGGAATATCTCTAATCGCACCATCGATAACTACACCTGAAATTCCCTTCTTCATGCAGCTCCATGAGGCGAGTTCACCCCAGACAGCAGGTCCAACACCCCCGGCATCGATAACTATAACCTCTCCACTCTTTGCCTTATCTATTGCTTCAACTGTCTTGGCCCAGTCACCGGGATAAGTTCTTACCGTAACTGCCTGTCCAACTATTGTTAATCCCCCCACCACCGACATTATTTTGGTCATGTGCCCTGTTCTATGGAGTGCATCACTGATGTTTGCTGTTGAAACTTTTTCCAGTACCTCTTTAATCTCCGTAATCTCTGTGTATTTTTTAAACTCATGGGTTTTAACGGGCGTTTGGGTCAATATTGCCCTCTTAATTTTTCTGGTAGCATTAACTGCGTTTTTTGCCTTTGTTATTGCACCACCAACCACGACGATACTTGCACCAGCTTTAATCGCTTCTGCTGCCGTTTCGGAATTTATGCCGCCAGCAATACCCAATGGTGTCCGTATAATGGAAGAGACTCGTTCTAATTCTTTTATAGGGTTTATTCCCTGCATTTGCTGGTCTATGCCGACATGAATACAGATGTAATCGACACCCATTCCTTCGAGCTCCTTGGATCTTTTGAGAGGATCACTCACATTGATTAGATCTGCCATCAGTTTACAGCCATAGTTCCGAGATGCATCCACACATTCCTTCATGGTTGTATCATCAGAAATTCCCAGGACGATAACAATGTCTGCTCCGGATTTTGCAGCCATTTCAACCTCAATTCTTCCGATATCTATTGTCTTCATGTCAGCGAGGATTGTATGATCTGGAAACTTCTTTTTGATCTCCCGTACAGCATCCAACCCCTCGGATTTTATTAGCGGCGTTCCCACTTCTATCCAATCTACCCCTCCTTTAACCGCTTCATCTGCCAGATTAATTGCCCTGTCCAGATTCATGAAATCGAGAGCAACCTGCAATACTGGATCCATTTCAGTTATTGTGCTTTTCTGCATCTTAGACGTCTAAGTTAGAAGGCTAAAAACTCCGCACCCATTATTAAAATTAAACTATATCTTAAATATATGGTTGAGAGGTATACAAAAAATAGAGTTAAAACAAAAAATTAATCATAAGAAATAACTAATCATAAGAGATAATAACACTGAACCGAAATAGAGATCCATTTTCAATCAAAAGACACTTTTCGTTCCGGGATTCTTGTGCGGGCCTTGTGCTCTATTAACCAGAGATCACGGATTTGGTCAGGGGTAATGAAGGTGATTGCTGTTCCTTGTTTTCCTACGCGGGCGGTTCTGCCAACCCTATGTACATAAGTCAGCGGCTCCTGTGGGACATCATAGTTGAAGACGTGGCTGATATCTGATATGTCAATGCCGCGGGCTACAACGTCAGTACAGACAAGATACTCTATTTTGCCCCGGCGAAGCTTTTCAATTGCCCTTTCCCTGGCAGCCTGGGTGAGATCACCATGAATCCGATCGACTGAAAATCTTCGTCTCCTGAGTATCCCCTGGAATTTTTCAACCCATTTCTTTGTTTTACAGAAGATAAGAGCCTTTGTTGGGCGTTCCTCTTCAACGATCCTGAAGAAAGCATCCATCTTTTTTCTCTGGTCAACTTCGACATAGAACTGTTGAACGTTACTGACTGTTAACTCGTCTTCATCGACGTTGGCGGAAATGAATTCTGGATTACGCATATACGTATCACCTAACCTTCGAATCTCATCCGGCATAGGTACGGTCGCCGAAAACAACATGGTCTGCCGCGTTCTTGGCGTATTTTTGGTGATCCACTCCACGTCTTTTATGAAACCCATGTCAAGCATGCGGTCTGCTTCATCCAGGACGAGAGTTTCCACTTTGTTGAGTTTGAGTGTTTTTCTCCTTATATGGTCGATTACGCGGCCAGGGGTGCCTACTACTATATGAACGCCTCTTCGAAGTCGGTCTATCTGTGGGTTAATAGATGCACCACCGTACGTCAAGGCCACGTGAATGCCCGAACCTGCCAGTTTCTCAAACTCCAGACCAACCTGAAAGGCGAGCTCCCGAGTCGGTGTCAGGACGAGTGCATGAACGAATTTCTCATTTACCCGTATTTTTTCTATAATAGGTATGGCAAAGGTAAAGGTCTTACCAGTGCCTGTCTTGGCCTGCCCGATTATATCTTTTCCCATGAGTGCTGGTGGAAGTGCCATCTCCTGGATAGGCGTCATTTCCTCAAAACCGAGTAAGTCTATATTCTGCAGAATATCAGGTCGAATATTGAGTGAGTTAAAATTTGCCATAGTTAATAATAGATGAGAATAGAAAGAGAAAAGACAATCATAACCCTTTGATATTTTTGAATTGGTTATTTAAAATTCCTAATCATGTAGATTTATATAGATTTCCCTTGATAGTGGGTAAAAAGGTCAAAAAGTGGGTTTTATTTGCCAGTTCACTATCGTTTAGTATGGGCATGGATCTGACTGAAGGCGGCATTGTGAGGACAATTTTAAAGACTTCTCTACCCACGGCTCTTGCCTTCCTTCTCCAGAGTGCGTTCAATATAGTTGATACCTTTTTCGTGGGAAGAATTGGTCCCGAGGCTCTGGCCGCTGTTAGTATCAGTTTTCCCATTGTTTTTTTGATCATTTCCATTGGAACAGGCATAGGTGTTGGTGCCACCTCAGTTGTCGCCAGGTTCATAGGAGCAAAAGAATATAAACGGGCAGATAATGCTGCCGAGCATGCACTGTTGATCGCCGGGTTTCTGGGAATATTAGTAAGTATCGGGGGTTTTCTTGCAGCGCCGACATTATTTGACTGGATCGGTGCCAAAGGCAGCCTAAAGGTTCTTGCGCTGGATTATCTGAATATACTGTTATTTTTTGCTGTGTTTGTGTTGTATACTATAGTTGGCAACAGCATACTTCGTGCCGAGGGTGACATGAAGACACCCCTGAAGGTTATGGGTGGCTCTGCTATTCTGAATATAATATTAGATCCCATATTTATCTTTACCTTGGGTATGGGTGTGAAAGGTGCTGCGATAGCAACGGTTTTATCAAGAGGAGCCAGTATGCTTTACCTTACATACCACATATTCTCAGGAAGATCCCGGATTCGGCTGAATTTAAGGGATTTCAAGTATAGGTCTGATTATATAAAAAGAATTTTTTCTGTTGGAATGCCATCTTCTCTTTCAAATATAATCATGAGTGTAGGGATGTTTTTACTCACAATTATAGCGGGTCTATTTGGAACAAATGCACTGGCCGCTTTTGGTATAGGATTCAGGTTAGATAGTCTGGCGATACTCCCAGGTATGGGTGTTTCTGTTGCACTCATAAGTATTGTTGGACAAAATATCGGGGCAGGAAAGGTTGAGCGGGCAAGGGAGATCACGTTGAAGGCTGGTATGATGGTATCTGCTGCCATGACGGCTATTGGTTTATTATTTTATGTTTTTGCACCGCAGATTATCTCGGTTTTCAACTCCGACCCTGAGGTTCTTAAGCACGGGATTTCCTTCCTTCGCATCATACCCCTAAGTTATCTGGTAGCAGGGACTGCGATGTGTTTTTCAGGTGCATTTTTGGGGTCAGGAAAGGCAATGTTGGCCCTGATAGTATCAATATCAAGAGTTATTATATTTTCCGTGCCCGCGGCATATCTTTTATCCCAGACGTATGGTGTTCCCGGTATCTGGTGGGGTATGGTTTTAGGAACGTTTCTTGGTTTCATAATCAGTGTATTGCTGTTTCGATTTGGTGGCTGGGAGAATTCTACAGCTCAATAAACCATTTCTTCTTTTGATTCGGTCCAAAAATCATGAAGAGTTTTCAGGCATCAGTCCACATATCCTTCAATCTCTTGGGCAACTGTGCCTTTATATGATTCGCTTCACCCCCAGATATCTGTTCCTTCAGGGTTTTGAATACCGCCAGAGTGACTTTTTCTGCCTCTTCAATGTCTCTGAGTTTCCCATCGTCTCTGATCTTCTCCAAGAATTCCCCTTTGTGAAATTTAATCACATCAACTTTGGTTTCCTTCACCTCATCCCACATACACTTCAAGTCCTCGGGAAGCTGTGCTCTCAGATCTTCCCCCTCTTTTATGGTAAGTCTGGCACTCAAGGCATAGAAAACTGCACTGATCCCTCCTTTGGCTTTCTTCAAATCCTTAAGTTCAGCATATTCATTAACCCTCTCTATAAAGGTTTTTTTATACATACTATCACCTCCTTTTATAATTTTTTCCCAATATTTCTATTACTTCCCTATCCGTGGTTTTTTTTCCAAGAGTTCTATTACTTCCCTATCCGTGGTCTGGTCAAATATCTGATAAAAGGAGCCCACTGCTCCAAAATAAATTGGGGTTAAAATACATATCACTTTATCCACCTCTTGCTTCATTTTCTCTACGGTATCTGGAGGACCCACGGGAATAGCAACCATGATTTTTTTGGGATCCATCTTCTTAACTGCCTTGATGGCAACGAACATTGTAGCTCCAGTTGCAATACCATCATCGATTAGAATTGCAATTTTACCCTTCAGGGGAATTTCTTTAGGGGGATATTCCTCTTTTCTTCTTCTAATCTCCTCTATCTGCATCTTCTTTGTAGATTCTATATATTCACTGGATATGTTATATTGCTGAATCATTTCTTCATCCAGAACCATAGAGCCATCCTCTGTAACGGCACCGATAGCAAGCTCCGAATTCCAGGGAGCGGGAATTTTTTGGGTACGATAATACTCAGTGGTGCGTTTAACTCATTCGCGATCTCATTTGCTACTACCACTCCCCCTCTTGGAATCCCAAGTATTATTACATCCTTGCCTCTATATCCTCTCAGCATTTCAGCAAGTTCTCTACCGGCATCTTTTCTGTCGCGAAAAATTCTTTCATCCATTAATATTCTATATAAAATAGAGAATAATAAAATATGATTCCAGGAACTGGGAACGTTTCCCGGTTTCATAGTCGGCATATTGTTGTTCCGATTTGGTGGTTGGAATGATTCTACGATGTAACTTTTTGAACACCCCACAGTTTATAGACATGGGCCTTCTTATGTTAAGACTCCAAGATTTTATGCTCCTGAGATTTTATGCTCCTGAAATTGAAAATATAATAAATAATTCATATTCTATATAATTTTCATATACTGTAAAAATCAATTGTGTATGCTGGATGGATAATCTTAGCGTTGCAATGATCTTTCTGTATATGATTCGGTCGCATTATAGGGGATTGGGATGACAAAACACATAGAAACAGAGATATTAATCAAACCATGTGGAGATAAAAAAACAATAAAACTAAGGGAATACGGGAAAATCGGGGAGGGAATGTCAGGGACATTGCCAAAAATTCTCTATGATTTTTTTTATCAGGCCGGGCTTCCATACGGGAACGGTGCGGTAGTAAACTTAGTAGAGGATGTAGATGGTTCAATAGAAGGCATTCCAGGTAAAAAATACGCAGAAAAAATATT
>DAOVSA010000080.1 GCA_030633635.1 Candidatus Altarchaeota archaeon | reverse complement strand
TTATAAACTTTCAATAATCCTGGGAATTGTAATCGGGATAATAGTGGGTATATTCGGATTTGTATATGTAAGTACTTTTGGGTTTATACCGGATATAAGTAAAAGTTCTATGATGATTCTTCTCGCTATCGGTCTTATTCCCTCTATCATTGTAGTATTACATTCTCACCTGTTATCCAAAAGATACCATAGTGCTTGGAAGGAGATTGAACCAATGATGGGGTGTTTACTTCTCCTTCTGGTGGCTTATTGGATTTTTGCCTCTTCTTTCAGTGTTTTTTTTAGTGAATACATTATACTTGGTATTCATAGGAGCACCATTGAACTGCCTCTATACTTTATAGATGGGCCTTTTATAACCACTCATTATTTTCTATTTATGCTGTTTTTGGGATTTGCATATATATCCCCAATCTACCTCTCTGTACCACTCATGACAGCTTTGGTGGCAGCTCATTTTGCAACAAAGGGTGTGGATGGAACAGAAAAGAGGATAAAATTAATGGTTATATTAACGTTAGCTATGTATTACGTATCAGTTGCACCTTGGGTGGGTGTGATAAGATTGACATAATTGTGATCTATTATGTAATTAAACAAAAATGTAAACAAAAATGACATCAATAGCAGGTTATGGGGTATACATCCCCCGATATAGGATAAAAATCCATGAAATAGCGAGGGTATGGGGTGCAGATGGAGATCGGGTAAGCAAGGGATTGATGATAAATGAAAAGTCTGTACCCGGATTTGATGAGGACAGTACAACAATCGCAGTGGAAGCAGCGAGAAATGCAGTAGAACACTCAGGGGTAAACCCAAAAGATATTGGAGCGATTTATTTTGGTTCTGAATCCCCTGCATACTCGGTTAAACCAACTGCCTCTATAATCGCCGAGGCAATAGAAGCAAGTCCAAATATGACAGCAGCAGATATAGAGTTCGCCTGCAAGGCCGGAACTGCCGGTATTCAGATGTGTATGGGATTAACCAAGTCCGAAATGATCAAATATGGCATGGCAATTGGGGCGGATACATCCCAGGGAAGGCCGGGAGATGCCCTGGAATATAGTGCTGCGGCCGGGGGTGCGGCATTTATCATAGGTCAAAGGGGAATTGCAGATATCGAGGGAACATTTTCGTATACCACCGACACTACAGATTTCTGGAGAAGAGAAGCTGAAGAATTTCCAAGCCACGGGGCGAGATTCACCGGGCAACCCGCGTATTTCAAGCATGTAACCAGTGCAACTATAGGGTTGATGGAAAGATTAGATTTGGAGATTCGTGATATAGACTACTTTGTTCCACATCAACCAAATGGAAGTTTTCCGCTTAAGGTTGGAAAAACACTGGGTTTTGAGACAGAAAAAATCATGCCATCATTGAAGGTGCCATATATCGGGAATACATATTCCGGTTCATCCATGGTTGGATTAGCAGGAGTTTTAGATGTGGCAAAACCCAATGAAAGGATATTAATGACCTCTTATGGTTCAGGAGCCGGCAGTGACTCGTTCAGTATCTTAGTAACGGATTTAATAGAAGAAAAAAGAAATAAAAAGACATTAGACTCCTATATCAAAGATAAAAAATATATTGATTATGCAATTTATGCAAAATTCAAACGAAAAATAAAGGGGGTGAGCATGGGATAAAATAAAATGAGAAAAGTAGCTATCGTTGGAATTGGAATAACAAAGTTTGGAGAACTATGGGAGATGAGTTACCGAAGTTTAGCGGCGGAAGCGGGATTAAAAGCTGTTGAAGATGCAGGACTTAGCGGGGATGAGATAGATGCACTTTATGGTGGCACGATGACTCCCGGGTTATTTACGGATGGACAGGAGCATGGTGGTCCATTACTTGCCGATGCCGCTGGTCTGACAGGAATCCCTTCCACAAGAATTGAAGCGGCGTGTGCATCCGGAGGTGCTGCACTGAGGCAGGCATATATCTCCGTTGGATCAGGTATCAATGATATCGTGGTTGCCGGAGGTGTCGAGAAAATGACAGATGTATTAACTCCATCGGCAACATTTGCATTGATGGGTGCCGGGGATCAGAAATGGGAGGGATTCTATGGCGTAACATTTCCGGCGTTATATGCCATGATGGCACGTCGTCATATGTATGAATACGGAACTACAGAGGAACAGATGGCATTAGTGGCTGTAAAGAACCACGCCAATGGAAGTAAAAATTCGAACACACAATATCCCTTCAAAGTGACACTGGATCAGGTCATGAATTCAACCCCTATTGCTGATCCTATCAAGTTACTAGATTGTTCTCCAATAACGGATGGTGCTGCCGCCGTTATTCTTGCATCAGAAGACAAAGCAAAAGAATTAACTGACACACCGATTTATATCGAATCATCCGGGATGGCAACAGACACCTTGGCTTTGCACGACCGGAAAAGTTTATCCAGGACGGATGCTGCAATAAAAGCCGGGAAGGATGCATATAAGCTTGCAGGAATAACACACAATGATGTCGATCTCGCGGAGGTTCACGATTGTTTCACAATTGCTGAGATACTTGCAATTGAGGCACTGGGTTTCTGTAACATCGGCGAAGGTGGAAAATTTACCGAAGAGGGGGAGACAGAAATGGGTGGAAAAATTCCGGTAAACACCAGTGGTGGTTTAAAGGCAAAAGGACACCCGGTTGGAGCAACAGGGATTGCACAAGCGGTGGAGATTACGGAACAATTGAGAGGGGAGGCAAAAGCAAGGCAGGTTGATGGTGCTGAAATCGCTTTAACACATAATGTTGGTGGCAGTGGCGCAACATGCGTCGTTCATATATTTAAGAGGAGGAATTAAAGGAGAATTAAAAAGGAGAATTAAAAATGGCTGTAAAAGGATTACCCGCATCTTGGAGGAAAATTCCACAACGATATAACCTTATTGGAGATGAATGTAAAACCTGTGGAGAACGATTTTTTCCACCAGTTACTATCTGCCCAAACTGCAGGAGAACCGGGAGTTTAGAGCGGTATAAATTCAGTGGAGAGGGGGAAATATTCAGTTATACGGTGGTTAGGGCTGCACAGGAAGGATTTGATTTCCAGATCCCTTACTTCTTGGGAATAATAAAACTGAAAGAGGGACCATTGGTTATATCCCAGATCGTAGATTCCGATCCAGAGGAGATCGATATTGGAAAAAAGGTTAAAACCGTATTCAGAAAGGTGAGAGAAGATGGGAGTGATGGAGTGATCAGGTATGGGTACAAGTTCATATTGGATCGGTAGATTAATCTTTCAATCTTAACTTTCAATCTTAACTTTCAATCTCACTTCAATCCAAGTACGTCGCCCATATCATAAATTCCCCTCTTTTCGTGAATGAATCTAACCGCTTTGATAACGCCATTCACAAATGCATCCCTTGAATGTGCTCTATGTGTGATTTCCATCCTTTCGCCTTGAGTTGCAAATAGGACGGTGTGGTCTCCTGTGATATCTCCTGCTCTTATGCTATGAATTCCCACCTCACGGTCTTTCCGTTCTTGCATGCCCTTCCTCCCATAGGTTGCAATATCATCCAGGCTTTCATTTAACTCATTTGCGATTAACTCTGCGGATTTGATCGCCGTGCCGGATGGTGAGTCCTTTTTAAACCTGTGATGTACCTCGATGATCTCGATATCATACCCCCTCAAGAGACGGGTTGCATTCTTAATCAGTTCCCAGAAAACGTTCACCCCGACGCTCATATTTGGGGATATGACCGCGCCCACATCATTTTTATTTATATACGTCTCCAATTCATTTCGCTGTTTGTCTGAAAGTCCTGTGGTTCCGATCACCATATTTATTCCGTGCTCACAGACGATCTTTGAATTTTCCACGCACGCCTCAGAATTCGTGAAATCGATTACTACACCCGGTTTTGAGCGTTCTAGTGTTTCTGCAAGGTTATCTGATCCTGTAACTTTGATACCTAACGGCTCAATTCCTGATAATACTCCTACATCCTTATCCAGAATCGAACTTTTGGGCGCATCTATCGCTGCAACCACCTCAAATTCATTCACAGATCTTCTTATAATCTCTTTACCCATCCGCCCAACACCGATTACTGCAATTTTTATCAT
>DAOVSA010000142.1 GCA_030633635.1 Candidatus Altarchaeota archaeon | reverse complement strand
GTTATGGAAACATTTAAATTCTATGTTACGATTAAATATACAAAGGGAGGTACAAGAATGAAAAGGAAAGTAATAGGGATTTTTATTGTGACGCTGTTGATTGTAAGTGGGTTTGCAGGTGCAAGTATCATAAAAGCAAAAAATGAAAAAAGTGGAAGTCTCACCGTTACGTCCATAAATCAGAAAAGCACCTGTGAAAACACTTTTCAGGGAGGATGGGTCAGCGTTAAAACATATAATAATTATGCGCCTAAAGGAATGCCTGATTTTGACCAAAAGCAGGACAAGTGGCAAAAGATAGTTCCAGGACAAAATGGCGCCATCAATTCCGCAGTTGATCCAAATGATATATTGCTTGCCGGTAGTTGTATAGCCCCAGGAAATGACGGGGATCTCGATTCAACTCCTGGAGGAGACGATGAAACAGAATGGTATTACTGTGGCTCTGTATCTTCGGCAAATGTGTTATGGTGGTTGGATTCAAAGCATGAAAAAAATGGTTATCCAGATAATAATAATGACACCTGTAATATTGTAACGGTTTTTCCCGGCGCTGCAGACGATCATGCCAAAGCAAACGTTCCACCATTTATAGTGAGTTTGGCAACAGGAACAATTGGAACATCCAACGCGTGTACAACCACGGTCAACATGGTGACCAATGGGATACAAGCTACATTAAACGTTGCTGGATTAAATTATAATGTAAAGAATTTTCAAAATCCAACTATCCAGCAGATGTGGAACTGGATAAATAACAGTTGCGGGGTCGTACTCCGATTAGATATATTTCCAGTGGGAGGGCATTTTGTTGCTTTGGATGGGGTGGATAACCAAAACAATCAGATAGGGATCAGTGACTCATGTTATGATAATAAGGTGGAACCAAACGACCATACTAAACATAATGATGCCCGTATCGTTAATCACGATATATACTTCACAAATCTTGCGGGTGGCGCAACACAGATACCGAATTACCCCTCTGGTGTGGCCGTCATTACTGATGCCATTGTAGCAATACCGAAACTTGTTCTTAAATTAAAATTCGGTCAGCCTCATCTTATAGTACGCCCAAGAGGAACAGTCATAGAGGAAATGGACTTAGGCTGCTACAACGAAAGTACCATGGGTATAAATCTAAAATATTATCCTCCTGAGGGAATAGATTATGCTGGAAATGCCACTGTTAATGGAGTACCTTACGAGCCCTTAATTGAGGACGGCGTCCTAAATTGGCATTTCTCTACCATGCAACCTGGAGAGTTATACCATATAGCATTTGATATAATGGCGACAAATCCAGAATCGCTGGAGTTGGAAAGAATGGCTAGATGCTGGGGTTCCTGCCCTATGCTCAGCGCAGAGGTCTATGATGATGATTTTGGAGTGTTAGATATCATAGATGAAAATCCACCGACGATAGAAAACGTTCAGCATTATTTAGATCAATATACCCTAAGTATTACTTGTGACGTAACTGATGATACTTGCGTTGATGAAGTTAAAGCAATCATAAGGGATCCTCTTGGATCTCCAACTGAGTATGAAATGACAAAGAGCACGGGAGATGAGTATGAACGTATCTTAGATTGTTCGGAATGGCAGCCAGGAGAATATACTTATCATGTCTGGTCTGCGGATATAGCTGATAATGAAAATGAAAGTCAAGAATATACTTTTTTAATAGCGGAAGATCTTACGGCAGATGCGAATGGTCCTTACGAGAGTATCGTGGGAGAACCAATCCAGTTTTATGGCTCCGTTATCGCTGGTACTTCTCCTTACTCCTGGTATTGGGACTTTGGCGATGATAGTACTTCTACAGAGCAAAACCCCACACATGCATATACCGCTCCTGACAACTACACAGTAACATTAACTGTTACAGATAATAATGACGACACAGCAATTGATACAACCTGGGCATTAATAGAAGAAAATACCCCACCGAATACGCCGATCATAGATGGATCTACAAGCGGAAAGGCAGGAAATGAATATGAATATAGATTTTCCTCATCAGATCCCGAGGGACATTATGTTTCATATTACGTCGATTGGGGAGATGGAACCAATAGTGGATGGATTGGGCCATATGTATCAGGCGAAGAAGTCACAAGAGCACATATATGGCAGAATAGAGGAACCTATATCATCCAGGTAAAAGCCAGAGATACTCTTGGTGAAGAAAGCGACTGGGCGGAACTAGAGGTTAGCATGCCTAAGAACAAAGCAATAAACCCATTATTCCTACGTTTCCTTGAGAATCATCCACATATTTTCCCACTACTGAGACAACTGCTGGGGTTATAACCAGCAAATCTTCTTTTTTTCTTTATCTTTCTAACACAAGAGTATTTGGGGATTTCGGTTTTGTAAAATTGGAGGCGGTTTTGCATGAATTGTTCCCAATGTCACAATAAAGATTTTTGGAGAAATATTTAAATTCTATGTCACGATTAAAAATACAAAGGAGAGTAAAAATAGATGAAAAAAATAATTTGTATAACGCTATTGACCATATTGTTGATATCAACAAATTCAGTTGCTTTAAAAATCACAAATGTATCAAATATTGATGAAAACGAAACTATCATCACGTCTTTTCAACAAAATAAAATTTATTCAGTATCCGCTGAAGGAGAGGATCTTGACCCACTGGTTGACCTAGGAGTTACCGTAACAATCAAAGAAATTCGTGCTTTTGATAAAATTGATAGACGTAATGATCCGGATTTTTACGTGAAGGTTTTCATTAACGAT
>DAOVSA010000089.1 GCA_030633635.1 Candidatus Altarchaeota archaeon | reverse complement strand
TTCGTATTGTTTCGCTATTTCAACCAGATCGATTCCTGTTATTAATCCTTCTGAGGGGGATCTTTTTTTTATTTCTGCGATGATTGCTATTTCGTCTTCATTGGCCTTAGTGATGGCTCTTTTAAAGTCTCTCGGATGAGATAACATCTCAATTTTTTCTTTGAGGTCATTGATGTTCCTTCTCAGTTCCGCCACTTCCATCCTTTTTCTTTCGATAATCTTTTCAAGCAGTGTTAGTGTCATTATACTTTACCTCCCTGTCAGGATTTTTATGACATCTCCATCCTCTAAGGAGTGGTCTTTACCCACCTTTCTCCTGGTTTTACAGTCAATAGCCCCGATAAATCTATCCCCAATATCTGTGTGGATCTTGTACGCCAGATCCAATGCCGTGGATCCTCTTGGCATGAGGTGGGCATCTGGCAGAACATTTCCTTTTGAATCGGTTAGTTTATTATCGTCTTCAACCGGATAAACGACCATTTGATCTAAAGTTTTGAAAACTGCGGTATTCAGGCATTTTTGAAGCCCTGTAGATCCAAACTTCGCAAGGATGTGGGTTCTTATGAAATCCAGACCCTTGGCTTGTTTTTCATCAAGTGAGGCAACAATTTTGAAATTAGAATCCCCGGGGGAGTATTCTATAACTTCAGAACTTTCAGCCCTTCTCAATGCCAGTTCCGCTTCTGCACAGCAGGGGATTGCCTCATAATTTTCTAATTTATCAAAATACATGGTTGTGAGATCGATCTTATTGCATGCGATGATCATCGGTTTTGAAATTTTTCGAAGTTCCACTGCAAAATCCTTCAGATTATCATCACTTGGTAAGTCCGTCAGATTTGTGGATTTTGCAGCTTGTTTGATACGTTCTTCATTGATGCCAAGACCGGAGAGCACATCGCCCAATTCCTTTACCAGATTCTGCTTTTGATACTTGACCTTTCCTTGAATCTTCCCCCAGTTTCTCTTAAGTATTTCATGAAACCAGAGATCTATCTCATCTTCCAAAAATGATATATCTATGGTGGGATCATGCCCTGTTGTTGCTTCCCCGAGTTCATTTGTCTGGCCGGATATATCCACCACATGTATCAGTGCATCGGCCCGTATCAGTTCATCCAAAAATTTATTTCCAAGTCCCTTTCCCTTATGTGCACCCGGGACCAATCCAGCCACATCTATGAGCTTAACTGGAACAAAACGATTCTGGTTTAGACAGTAGGAGTTATTTGGATTACATTTGACACCAAATCTTTTACATGCACATTCCGTTCTGACATAACCAACCCCAACGTTCGCCTGTATTGTAGTGAACGGATAATTCGCTATCTCCACATCAACCAGTGTCAATGCTTTGAAAAAGGTGGATTTCCCCACGTTCGGTTTTCCGACTATGCCGATTTCCATGTTTAGAGGATATTTATATTTTTTGTATACTGGTGTTATTTATATGGATTTATTACTAATTTATTACTAAAAAAGGTAAATAGGGGGTAAACATCCCCGGATAGGTGAAAGGATCGGGATACCAAAGATTACATGATATAATTTATTTTATTTTTTTAATTTAAAACTAATTGTAATAAGTATTAAACAAAGAGTAAAATGAGTTACATGAATGGGGTAAAGACTGCCAGTTTGATGGCTTTGCTTATCGCTCTTTTGATGGGAATTTGCGTATCAATTGGCGGAATGGGATTTGCAGTGGTTGGTTTGATCATAGGTGTTGTGATGAACCTTGGGGTCTACTGGTACAGCGACAAACTGGTATTAAAGATGACACGTGCAATACCCGCAGACCCCGTGCGGTATCGAAAATTGCATGAAATGGTGGATAGACTGGCAAATAAGGCGGATATACCAAAACCAGAGCTATACATCATTAATGATTCAAATCCCAATGCATTTGCAACTGGCAGGGGTCCCGGACATGCGGCAATTGCTGTACATACCGGTTTACTTCATAGTCTGAATGATCAGGAGGTTGAAGGTGTTTTGGGGCACGAATTAATCCATGTAAAGAATAGGGATACTTTGATTAGTACGATTGCTGCAGTAATTGCCGGGGCAATATCATATATGGCATTGATGCTGATGTGGTTTGGTGATGATTCCAGATCGGGATATGGATGGATTACGGCAATTCTTGCCATGCTTTTGGCACCGATCGCTGCGGCATTGATACAAATGGCAATATCAAGAAGTAGAGAATATTCAGCAGATCGTGGTGGTGCCCAGATCTCAAATCCCTTATGGCTGGCGAGTGCACTTGGAAAAATAGAGCGATCTGTTTCCATAAATCCAAAAAGAAGGGGTAACCAGGCGATGGAGCAGATGTATATCATCAATCCATTCAGGGGTATGAAATTTTCGTCTTGGTTTAGTACACATCCGCCAACCAAAGACAGAATCAAGAGATTGCAAACTATGGTTCAAATATAACACAAATATAATATTAAAGAAAATGGATAAAAAACTATTTATGATCCTATCTGTGGGGATTGTGACTATCGGTTTAGTGTTTTTTGTGGGTTACTCAGTTCTAAAGCAAGACGGTGATGGTGGTCAGGGACAAGATACTGATTCAGGCCAAAATTTAAAGGTTGAAATATCCGAATTTAATCTAGAACTAACTTCAAAATCATCATTTGAGGTGGGACAGGAATTCAAGTACGAGACAACGACTAGGATGGACGATGATAGCACGATGAACTATGAAGAAACATTCATAGTAGAAAAAATAGAACGTCATAACGGAGTTGATTGTTACGTTATAAGTAGTATAGGTCAGATGTCCGATTCGAGTGGGGCATCAATGGCGATGGAGATAGAAAAGATCACATACGTCAATAAAGAGACCGGGAAAATAGTACAGATAGATGTGGAAATGGGGGGATTGGAAATGCCAATGGAGTGGGGGGAAGATGCATTATCTTTTAGAGGAAACGGTATGTACGCCACATGGATGTTGGCCCTTAAAGAAAACTTAACTTGGACAACAACGATGAATACAAGTATGGATGTAGAACGCATGACAACAGATATGACCTATAAAGTCATTGGAATGGAAAAAATAAATGATACTGAGTGTTTTAAGGTTGAGATTACAACTCTTATGAAAATGTCTGAAGATGATCAGGGAACAATCAAGGAAATCATCTGGATCGATGCGAATAAAAGAATTGTGGTGAAGTCTCTGTCAGAAATCGAGGAGTTAATGACATCTGAAATGAATTTGGTGTCCGAAACACAATAGGATTAAACCGAATGAAAAACTGGATACGAAACCGAAAAGGGCAAGGTGCAATGGAATACCTGTCGGTGTATTCTTGGGCGATTTTAAGTGTGATGATCGTCGGAGTTGCTCTCTGGAAAATGGGTGTATTCTCTCCACCAGTCGGTCGGGGGACTAATGGTTTCGTGGAGATAAAACCCATAGACTTCGCACTGAGTACCGGCGGTAATGGAACGATAGTTGTTATCAATGTCGCGGGTTTAGATGTGAAGATAACCAATGCGACCATAACCCCCACTATCCCAGTTAGTATGAGCAACTGCACAACGAATGTAACTGCGCTATCCTCACTGAGGGCTGGATCGAAGAGCACAATAACCATAAGCGGTTGTAGTGCCATGGGTGCTGTGACTGGAGATACATACAGGTATAAACTAACGATCGAGTATATTAACTTGTTGACAGATATGCCCCACAAGAGTACCGGATGGATTTGGGGGGCATTTGAATAACGTTCGATTATTCAACTTCTAATCACCCGGGTGCCCTTGTTATTCACATTGGAATAAAAGA
>DAOVSA010000100.1 GCA_030633635.1 Candidatus Altarchaeota archaeon | reverse complement strand
GATCGCATTCGTAACGATCATGCTCGGATGGATCATCATGGGGTTTCTCATGCTGTTAATTTCGATGGGTGGGCACCCGGGACCATTAGATGATGTTTCAAAACTCAGTAATGGAAGAAAGGCATCATTTGCTGTTTTATTAATCGTTTTATTGCTATGTGTCACCCTTCCTCTTCCAATGACCTAACCCCTTTGCATGGCAGTAATTCCTGTTCTTGCGATTTCTTTGATACCAAAACTCCGTGTCAGGTCAACAAATGCGTCTATTTTTCCTGGATCGCCGGTTATCTCTGCTGTAAGTGAATCAGAGCTAACATCTATTATTCTGCCCCTGAAGACATCGGTATACTGGATGATCTCCGATTTTTTCTTTTCATTTGGTGCATGAACCTTTATGATGCATAATTCTCTGCAAACCGAATTGTCTTTGTCCAGATCGCTGACCTTTATCACACTGACTAATTTGTTCATCTGTTTGATTACCTGTTCCAGAACTCGATCATCTCCCCTTGCAGTTATTGTCATCCGTGCAATCGATGGATTATCCGTAGGGCCAACAGTTATACCATCTATATTAAATCCCCGTCTGGAAAACATCGATGCCACCCTCTGCAATACCCCTGGCTTGTTATCAACCAGTGCCATGAATATATGTGTCTTCATTTTATCTTTAAATATCTGTGTGGTTCTGTTAATCTATTTTTAAAAAAATATATTTTTAATTGAAATTTATATGTGGTTATGGAAAACTCATACCAAAATCACTATAAATTACTATAAATTATTTTGAACATCTTCTTAAATAAATCGGAGTTTCTGTTGTTGAACCAAAACTCTATTTACAATAAATTGCCATGCAATTTATGTACACGAATTTTTTAAGGGAATTAGGGAATTTGTTGTGTTTGTGAAATTTTTTTTTCTTTTACTTTCTAACCTGAGTCAAAGGCAATGTAATGGGCATGCAATCGCAGAACTCAGTGGGAATCAGAAATTACTTAAGTTTATTCTCAAATGTTTTGTAGATATTCTCGAATGTCAGTTTTTTAATCAATTTTTTATCAATGTCCATATCTGGTAAAATCCTGTCTATAAGATCTCTATAAAGATATAATGCTGGATATCCTGATAGATAAGGTGGGAATAATTTTTCCCCGATGGCGTGAGGGGCATGGTCTGTTTCTATCCAATCGATTTTTTCTTCTCTTAGGTATTGCCTCAATCCTGCTACATCTTCCTTATCTCTAAGTGGAGGGTTCGTTTTATAGAGTAAGCCATCAGGTCTTTTGAGCATTTCATTATTCCATAAAATATGATGCGGAGTTGCACCGCATGTAATTTTTATTTCTCTTCTCGCATCATCTATTAGCTCTACAGACTCTGGACATGAAACATGAACAATATGTAAGCTACCTTCAAAATTTGTCTCTTTAGCAAATTCTATCTGGTCATTTACCGCTTCTATTTCAGCCTTTTTTGGTCTTGCATAGGAATGGGTAATTGGGTTTGAAGGATTCCAAAGTTCTGGTTTCAGATAATTTTCTTTTTCACAATGTATTGCAATTACTCCTTTATACTTCAAGTCAGAAAGAATTTCGTATACCCTTCTCTGCTTTTCTGTACCGATAACTGCTAAATCACCTACAGATTTTCCTGCATATAATTTGATACCAATAATTTCGTTATATTTATCATAACACCTTACTGTCCCTTCTAATTGCCTTTTGTTAACTGTTGCACCGATATATAAAAAATAATCCTCTTTTCGATTTTCCGGGACAAGTTTTAATCTCTCTTGAACATCTTTTTCATATAAAATTGGCGGGTCTGTATTAGGCATATCAAAAATTTTCTCTACGCCCTGTTTCTTTGCAATCTCAAAAACATGCTTTATGGTTTCTTTATACGCTTGTTTACCGTCCCTGCAGTGTACATGTGGATCTATCATGACAAGAAAAATTCACAAAGTGAATTTTTATGCCGAAGATATGGGAAATTGTTCTGAACAATTTCCATACAGAAATTCCTCATAGGAATTTCTTGTAAAGTTATACTTTATCTTACGGTAAGAAGTTACTCTTCCTTATTTATACGTGTTATTTTGAGTTTTAAATGCATTACAAAGCCAATTGCATATAATTTCACATATATAATTCCCTTTTATTTTCCGATTAAGGCATCACAAAATCATTATTTTTTAGTTGGATTGATATCATTAAATACGATAAAATATTAATCCAAGATTATATTATCCTACGATGTCTCTCGCCAAAAACCGTTACAAATCCGGAAATAAAGCTAAAATTGGGATAGGAGTCGCTGTGATCGGATCTTTGCTCTTAATCATCTGGATCTCCGGACATATATCGTTTAAACAAGGTACAAAGACATTAGAGGGAAGTTTAACCGCGCCAGTCCATGACTACAGCATCTCGGATTATGATACTCGACGAGAGTCATATATTACCCAGGATACTGATATGAAGATAGAACAACTGAATAGCACCATAATTGCACTGAATACTGCCCTTCTTACACTAGATAACAGTTATTCTGACCTTCAATTAACTTATCAGCAATTACTTCAGAATTATTCACTTTTAACCGAAAAGTACAACACAATAGAGATAGAGATAAGAGAACTGCGTGAGACACTATCAATCCAGAAAAATCAATCGACTGATGCCGTCAAAGTTAATATTTCCGAATGTCCGGACTCTTGCGATGATCACAATCCCTGTACTCTGGATCAATGTTCTGCAGATACAGATTTTAAATGCAAATACCTGTCATTGGATGGAGGAGATCAAACCGGATGTTCCGGTACTGCAGGAACCTGTGAAGAATATACCTGCGAATCCGGCGAATGTATCGTCAGATCCATAATACCCTGTTGTGGAAACGATGTATGTGAGAGCAAAGAAGACTATAATTCTTGTCCCGATGATTGCCCCGAACCTGAGGTAGATATAGATGTCGAAATCACGGAACTTCAATTATCCGAAGAATGGGTTGAAATCATGAATAAAGGGGGTATATCTGTTGACATGACAGATTGGACACTTGAGGATAATGCTACCAGTCCACATGTATATACATTCCCAGTTGGATTTATGTTAGATGGGGGCAGTTCGGTAAAAGTCCACACAGAAAGCGGAGATGATACCTCTATGGATCTCTATTGGGGGGTGTGGAAGCATGTGTGGAACGAAGGTGGCGACACGGTGACACTAAAAGATAGTAATGGTAAGATAGTAAGTCAGATGAGTCAGTTAGGTTGAAGAAATTGCAACCGCCAAAGATGTGCCCTCAACCCAGAATGAATACTGGACAATAATAACTGCAATTATGGCTTAGAATGTTTGGTGTTCTCATCTACTTATATTTTACTTATATATCTCTTTATTTATATGTCTTTAGTTTAGCATATAAAATATTAAATGAAGATGAATGGAGTGTGTCGGCGAACAACACTGGCTGTGATTATCGAATCTGTCTTCATGATCATCCTAATGACGCAGGTTCATGCAGCGGTAGCAAATGCATCGGTAGCGATAGCCAATGAGGCTCCAAAAATCGATTCTAT
>DAOVSA010000132.1 GCA_030633635.1 Candidatus Altarchaeota archaeon | reverse complement strand
GATGAAATCCAAATCAATGGGATTCTAGTTTAAATTGGATGAGGGATCAAGTGAGTACACTTCCTGTGTGCATATTTGGGTTCCCCACTCAGATGAAGTTTAATCTTATTCCGCAAAATTAGAAACCCATTCCGGTCTTTCTGGGGGATTTTCCTCGAGCAGTTCTCTCCATTTTTCATCCGTTAATCTGTCGTCCATTGGATGTTTGAATTCATAATAACTCATAACCGGGCCTGCACCGATCAGGATTCTTCCATCCGGAACTTTATAGGCAACGACGATCAGATTAACGTAACCCACACCTTCCTCCAAAACGTGTTTGGTGTTCTGATCTGTATGGACATCCGCAATTATCGTTGTCTTTTTTGCCTTTTCATCAACATCTTTGATTACGGAATTTAGTTCCTCGCCAAAGTTCTTTATAAATTCATAATCCTCTTTTTCCAGTTCCTCGTTTTTTAATTCTTTTTCTGATAGTTCAATTGATCTTTCCAGAATATTCTCTAAATTCTCTAGTCTGTATTTTGCTGAACTATCTAAAACGTCCATCTCATCTAAGCCACTTGTGGTCATTCTTGTTAAAGCCAGCAGTCTATTATAAAATTCTGGGACTGGTTCAATGTAGCCGACAACTGGTTTTTCAGGGGGTGGCATAGAAATTCCTTTAAGTGTCATGGTATAACTCTGTTTTGCATATAATATCGTATCGTGCCTTAATTCTGTCCATGAAGCAAGTGCAGTAGTTAGTTCTTTATCCTGCCAGGCTTTGGTTTGCATAAAGGTTGGGTAACCCTCTCCAAATTCCTTCAGCAATGGCTTTAGAGCATAAAGCCAGGACCAGTAAAGATTCTTTTGCCACTCAGCCTCGGTAAAATTATCAAATTCTTCTTTTAATTTGTTAAACTGGGTTTCATAGGTTATTTTATCTCCTTTTTTGTCTGTGCCTTCGTATTCTGTATCACCCAGTTCTGTTAAGAGTTCTTTTGCTCTCTCTGAGCCTAATAAAGCCATTACATCCAGACCGCGAGGGAAGCATCTTGCTGGTCCCCCGTCTGTCCATTCGCATGTAAACGCCTGATCACAATTTTTTCCAGAGTACATCCCAACATGAGGCGAAACTGAATTTGAAAACATATAAGAATCCGGGATGAATCTCTGTCCCATTAGCCTGAATCCTTGAGTGATCCCTAAAACCTCATCTGCCTGCTCTGGAGTAAAAGGCGGCCAGAGAGCGACCTCTCCTGTCCCGCCGTATATTTTGGGTGTTCTATACTCAGCCAGTTTTGCCCTTAATTCCCCGATATTTTCTTCGGTTAGATCATCTGGATCAAACAAATCTCCAAATACAGAATTCATCGACTCGATATATTCATAGGGACCTAAATCGTCGGATAGTCCCACATAAAAAGCAGTTACTGAATAGATCCTATCCCATCTACCTGAAATCGAGTCCTTACAAATACCCTTGGTGTAAGATGTAACTGTGGGATTAGTATCACAACAGGCTTCGTATTTATTCGCATAGGTTTTGCCATCGTTGCCACAAACCGGATCGGCAAGTTCAACAAAACATTCCATATCACTTGGTCGTGGCGTAGGACAACTTATAGAAACCTTGATTTTTGGTGCGAAAGCTGAGGTAATCAAACTTGCCTGCATTGTTTGAATCTTTGCATCGTATGAAGAGATAAGAGCCTTACATGGCGGGAAATTATTACAAGATTCTCCTGGTCCCACCTGATCCGTTCCCTTTAAAAGCATACTTATTCTTCCGTACCACATAAATGCCTTGAAGTAATTCTTTAGTTTTTCTGACCTAGTGTAATGTCCTCTCGGGATATATTGAGAATAATCTTCTTTGTAGATGAATAGTGGGGAATTAGAAAATCCTTCGTGTTTTTCTATTAATTCCAGTTCTTTTTCTACCTCCTCTTTTACAAAATCAGGAACCTCGAATTTGTATTTTTCCAGATCCTCTTCCTTGAAATATGCATCCATACATTCCCACTCATGCTCGTATGGACAGAGTTGGTCTTCTCTTGGTTTTAACAATTCTAATCCAACTGAAAGATATGCGACATTTCTTTTTGATGCTTCTTTCAGGTCTCCGGTGGCGATGTTATATTTTTTTACTGAATCATCTAACAGTTCTTTATTAATCTCCCAAATTTTATCGTAAAATTCTCTCTCCTCGATTTGCCTTAAGGTTTCATCAAATTGGATATGATAAAGGTGTAATAAAGAATCTGAAGTGATAAAAACCGGTATTTCGCTCTCTTTTAGAGTTTTATAGGGCTGGGTAATATCTTCTCCTTTCGGATCGAACGGACTTTCGATAACCACAAAGCCGTTTTTTTCCAGAAGATTTAATGCATCGTTACTTAAAGAGATTTTTGTAGAGAAATCGCCAAAATTAGATATTTGGTTTGTTTCCAAGGGCAAGTTATATTGAGAGGTCTGTAAAGTTATGTCTAAAGGACTTAGGAAATAGTGCCCTGCGAAACTTGATTTTTCCGTTTGAACACCAGATAAATCAATCGATTCTATCTTTAGTACGGATTCCTCTTCGGGCGGTGTTGGTGTAGGCGGTGTTGGTTGCTGAATAAATACACTAATGAGAAGAATCCCGAGAATTAACAATGCTAAACCCCCATATAACCAATATTTTTGTTTTGATTTCATCATACTCATTGATTATTAATATTAAACTTCTTTGCATTTAAATCTTTTTCTTTCACAATCTTTCACAAGAGGTGGGAGTTAAAACCATGAGCGTATGACGCAGGCGATTTTGCGAATTATTGTTTCTCAAAATAAGCCGAATCACCAGAAACAAGTAGGGTATATGTTTTAGTATTTGCAAAAAATGGGTTTATGTGGTG
>DAOVSA010000024.1 GCA_030633635.1 Candidatus Altarchaeota archaeon | reverse complement strand
GCAGTTGTTGGTGATCTGGTAGGGGGGATAAGAGTTACCGCATACAATACAACGGCCGACGAATGGTATATCTATGGCACAAACCCGTCTGAAACTGCAACCCTCACAGAAATGGTAGCTGGAAAGGGGTACTGGTTATATTCGGAGAGTGATCAGACACTGACCATTACAGGTACACCTCCGGTTTCGCCAGATATAGATCTTCAGTCGGGATGGAATCTGATTGGATGTAACTATCTGACACCAAAGAACATCTCGGATGTATTATCCAGTTGTGGGCCGATAGTTGTTTTGAACTATAATATGGGTGGCGGGTCATGGGGGGTATACAATTCTACTGCTCCAGAGTTCTTGAATACGTTCACAGAGATGGAGCCCGGGAAGGGATACTGGGTCAGTGTTACTTCCATTCCATGATAATACATATTGACGCCGATCATTTTGTCAACCAGAAGCGAATGAGAGTAAAAAGGATAAATAATTTCAGTCTATATTTCTTATTTCTTAATCTAAATATAATCTTTTAATAATTTCTATTGCCCTTAAACATAACTCGGTGACATCATGAAATCAAAAGTAATTTTACTCCTGACCTGTATTCTATTGATTCCCTCTATTAACTTGGGTATGACGGCGTCCATAACCACAGATAAGCCAGAGTATGTCCAGGGAGAAACCGTAAATGTGGTTGTATATATAAATATCTCCGGGGAGGAGGTAATTCCCATACAGGATGTCGTATTAGAGATATATGGGCCACCCAAGGGACTTCCCGTATATCTCTATAGATATGAGTATATGTGGACTTATGTAGCCGGGTACCAGCCAGCAGATGTGGATATTGTCTACGGCCTGAAATGGACTGTTCTATCGAATTATCCAGCCGGGAAATATAGTGCAAAGGTATTTATTGCAGGGAAAAATGTCACCGCTGATGTTGATTGGATCGTAAAATCAACAATTGAACCAGTATTGAGGATTATTTCTCCAACAGAAGTAGTTATAGGTCAGGAATTTGAAGTAACAGTAACTGATGATGAACATGAGCCGGTTGAGGGTGCTAAAGTTGAGGTCACCTTGCCAGACAAAACTCAGCTGAACCTGTCAACGAACGAAGTGGGGAAAGTTAGAATTACGCCGCAAGAGACTGGAGAGATCAAGATAGTTGCAGAAAAAGAGGGTTATGTCGGTGTGGGTGCCCTGATATTAGTAATAGAGAGACATAAACTGGAAATAATTTCACCAACAGAAGTAAAAACCGGTCAAGAGTTTGAATTAACGGTCATTGATGAGCACCGCAATCCCGTGAATAATACCACCCTCATCATAACTTTACCCGACCTAGCACGAAAACAACTGATGAGTGATGGAAAACCCATTGGGATAATTTCCCCGGTACCCGGAAATATCATCGTAAAGGCAGAAAAACCAGATTATGACGATGCAACTGCAAAAATATTGGTAAAATCAAGGAAATTGCAGATTATGGGACCAAAGGAAGTAACTGTTGGTCAAAAAGTTGAATATGTGATCACAGACGAGGAAGAGGATACAGTATCCGATGTGGACGTTACTATAACCCTCAACGGAGAGGTGTTAAGAACCGTAACTACGAATGAACTGGGCAAGGTTGAGATTAGTTTAAGTGAGTCCGGAAATGGTGCTCTAATTGCAAAAAAACTATATTACGAGGATGCAAGGATAGAATTTTCCATAAACGAATTACCAGTAGAACCCAAAAGAGATTGGTCCTTGCTCTGGTTGGTACTGCCGATATTTATAATAATTCTTCTCCTGATATTCGTTGTTTACAGGGGAAAAGTGGAGATAAAAAAGATTATAATCAATAACGAGGTTAAAATTACAGTTGTGAATAAAACCAGAAAAGATCTTGAGGATTGTGTGATCGATGATGCCATTCCATCAGGCGCAGAATCACATGTACCAACCCTTGGAGTCGAAAGAAGGGGCAACAGGTTGATCTGGCGAGTTGGTATGATAAAGAAGGGAGATAAGAAAATAATGGAGTATAAATTCAAGGGTTTTGGAGTTTTACCCAAGGCAAAAATCACCTGGAAGGGTGGTGAGGCAATATCCAAGTGATGATCTGGATACCTGAATGAGGATCCAGGTACCTAGACAATAATACCTTATCACTAACCAAATAACGCTGCCAGACCGGATGCCGCTTCCTCTTCAGTTTTTTCCTCTTCCTTTTCTTCCTTGGCTTCCTCTTTCTTTTCTTCTACCACTTCAGTCGTAGTTGCTGGTTGCGATGGTGCTGCACCAACTGCGGCGGTTTTTATTGCTTCCTCTATATCTACATCCTCTAGTGATGCAACCAGTACCTTAATCTTGGCAGCATCTGCCTTGACGCCTGCGGCCTTCAGTACTTTCTTCACGTTTTCCTCGTTTATATCCTTTTCCGCGGAATGTAATAACATCGCTGAGTATACGTATTCCATCTTATGTCTTTCCTCTATTTTATTATTTAGGTTATCCTCTATTTTATTAGTTAAATTATCCTCTGTTCATCTATTGTTTTATTTATTGATTTTTACTATATAAATATCCGCGAATTAAGGATTTAAAATGTTAAAAACAGGTATATTGGGAGCAACCGGTATGGTTGGACAACGATTTATTCAACTCTTAGAAGATCATCCATGGTTTAAGATAGAGGCTCTCGCGGCATCCAAGCGAAGTGCAGGCAAACCGTATAAAGAAGCTGCGAAATGGCACCTGGATGTTGCAATTCCTGATAGTCTTTCCGGGGTTGTTGTTGAACAGATAGATCCAAAGATCATAGACGAGTTTGATCTTGATTTTGTGTTTTCTGCAGTACCATCAGATATAGCCCGGCAGGTAGAGCCCCAATTTGCAGAAAAAGTTCCGGTATTTTCCAATACCGCAACCCACCGAATGGATGATGATGTTCCCTTGGTGATCCCTGAGGTTAATTCAGAACATTTAGATCTGGTAAATGTCCAAAAAAAACGCAGAAGCTGGAAAGGTTTCATAATCACCAATCCGAATTGTTCTGCCATAGGTCTAACGGTTCCTTTAAAGCCACTATATACTGAATTTGGTATCAATTCTGTTGAGGTAACGACTATGCAGGCATTATCTGGCGCAGGTTATGCAGGGGTTCCATCGATGGCGATTGTAGACAACGTAATCCCATTCATATCCAACGAAGAGCAAAAAATGGAGATAGAACCACTGAAAATTCTTGGAAGATTTAAAGGCGATGGTGTGGAATTCGCTGATTTCTCCATTTTCGCATCCTGCAACCGGGTCGGTGTTTTGGACGGGCACACAGAGTCAATCTTTGTAAAATTAAACCGCGAATTTGAGATAGCAGAGGTAAAAGAGGTCTTAAATGATTTTACGGGAGATCCCCAAAGGTTAAAACTTCCATCAGCACCAGAAAAACCAATAATTGTTATGGACGAGGTTGATAGACCGCAACCAAGGTTAGACAGAAATAAGGGAGGAGGTATGACCGTTTCGGTCGGAAGACTTAACCGAAAAGGGAGATTATTAAGGTTTTTAACCCTTAGCCACAACACGATAAGAGGGGCTGCAGGAGCCTCCATACTGAATGCCGAATTGGCGTATAAAAAAGGTTTGATGGGATAATCGGTTTCAAATTCTGGTATCTCTGGTATTGAGGGGGTAGTTAGGAAACTGCGGCATTAAATCTTTTCATTCTCTTCGAAATATATCATTTAAATTCTATATCATTTAATCATCGCATTTTATCTCTTACACGGTATAAGAAATGATCTCGCTTGGCATAGAAGGAACGGCACATACCACAGGTATTGGAATCATCGATTCAAAGGGGGAGGTGCTTGCAGACGTACGTAGTATCTACAAACCAGCTGCTGGCATTCATCCGAGGGAAGCCGCCCAATTTATAAGCGATCACATAAGAGAAGCGGTAGATGGGGCACTTGATGAATCCAATCTAAATATTTTGGATATCGATTTGATCTCCTTTTCTCAGGGACCGGGAATGGGTCCATGTCTTAGAACGGTTGCGACTGCTTCAAGAGCACTATCCCTATACTATAAAATCCCGATAATGGGGGTAAATCACTGCGTTGCTCACATAGAGATCGGCAAACTGATGTCCGGATTTAGTGACCCGTTGATCCTTTATGTTAGCGGTGGAAACACACAGATTTTAAAACTGAAAGATTCTCGTTATAGAATATTTGGAGAAACCCTCGACATAGGGATCGGAAACATGCTGGATAAATTTGGAAGATCGGTCGGATTAAAACATCCTGCAGGGCCCAAGATAGAAGAACTCGCTAAAAAAGGTAAAGAGTATATAGAGCTCCCTTATGTTGTGAAAGGAACTGATCTAAGTTTTTCTGGAGTTTTAACAGCAGCCATACAAAAATTCAAATCAGATTTTAACCTGGAGGATGTGTGTTTCTCTTTACAAGAGACATCGTTTTCAATGTTGGTTGAAGTAACGGAAAGGGCACTTGCCCATCTTAAGATGAAGGAGGTTTTGCTCACAGGAGGTGTTGGCAATAATAAAAGATTACAGGATATGTTAAAACTCATGGCTAAGGAGCACGGTGCAAAGTTTCAGGTTCCAATCAATTATTGTAGTGATAATGGCGTTATGATTGCCTGGTTGGGGATATTGATGTATAATTCCAAAGTCAGGCAGGAATTGAAAGATACCGTGATAAATCAGCGATTCAGAACCGATGATGTGGAGGTAGTATGGGTCAAATGAAAAACGTAGTCATTAAAATCATGCTCATCTTTCTAATTGCAACATCTCTGATCGCTTTTAGTACACATGAACCGGTGTTTGGAAATATAGATGTAAAAGGGTTCTACGCGGTAAACTCAGGGTTAAAAAATCATTTTTTTGATGCGGTAATGCCCCAAATCAGCAGATATCTCAATAAAATAGTATTTCTGGGGGGCATTCTGCTCTTAATCAACAAGAAAAACAAAAAACTTTTGATCGTTTTTATGATCGGATTTCTCTTGGCAGATAGCCTTGTGTGGGTTTTAAAGGATTCGACACAGGTTGAAAGACCCTTTGGAACATTGAAGGATGTATATGTGAACGATATCTATAGTAACTGGGAATGGATCACCCTGAAAGACCCAATGAGAGATATGCCGAGATCGAGTTTTCCATCCGGGCATACCGCACAGGCATTTTTCTTTCTGGGTATTCTCTGGGCATATAAACGACTTAGAGGCCCATTGTTTATAGCCGCGTGTTTGGTTGGATTCAGCAGACTGTATGTTGGAGTGCATTATCCATCGGATGTATTGATTGGAGGAATCTTTGGATTTCTTACCGCATCGGCAGCTAGGTATCTCTGTACGCTAAAGGAAAAGAAGTATTGGGTATCTATCGGGATCTTACTGGTAATTATCATACCCCTTATGTTTGGGAAGGATGCGATATATCTAATACCTTCCTCGATCCTGGTATTAACCTTCCTGTCATATCTGCGAAGGGAATATATGCTGGCGGGGGGCGTATCACTTCTGCTAGTTCTGATCCTGATAAACAGCGTTCATGGAGTCCTGATCCTAAGTATTGGGGCATATTTGCTCGTTCTAAATACCAAATTGAAACGAAAATAATAATGTTGGGGGATCAATGTCAAGGGGCATCATTTTACCATCTGTCCATCAACCCACTCAAAAAACATCCAGTTTTCCCTCAACACATCGCTTGGTGATATCTGTAATATTTTCCAGTTTATAATCCACTATCTCTCTGGCTTTGCTCTCTAAACCTTTATCACCGATGATTTGCACCGATGCTATCAATGGTTTGTTTATTGGACTTCCTATCTGGCTCATCATCCTTACACATACCTCTTCACAACCTTCCTTTGCGATTTCTTCCGCGATATCTTTGGATAATAGGTTATAGATTTTTCCCACGTGGTTTACCGGGTTTTTACCTGCACTCGCTTCCACCGACATCGGTCTATACGGTGTTATCAAACCGTTAGCTCTGTTTCCTCTCCCAACAGAACCATCATCTCCATGCTCCGCGGATGTTCCAGTTACGGTGAGATAAACGCTTTTCTTTTTGTAATCATCTGCTGCGTTTATATCGATCTTAACGGGTTTATCGGTGAGTTTCACAACAAAATCATTTATTTTTTCATATAAATCATTAATTATGCTCTTATAGTGATCTATATCTGGAATATATCCGGAAACCATCGCATCGGCGATCGTAAGTATAATATTATCGCCATTTCTTACACCCATTACCTTGACATCTTCGCCCACTTCCTTGAGATCTAATTTACCGATGTATCGTTCGGTCTCAAGTACCAGTTTTTCCGTCGTGGAAAGGGGAGCAAACCCCACACCAAAAGAAGTGTCGTTTGATTTTGGAACGCCTTCTCGTCCAAAAACATCCCTTAAATCCGCAGAACCTTGACCTATGCGCTGATCTAAAATTACATCGGAGTTAACATCGAGATTTTTAAGATTATCTTTTAGGTACTCTCTAGCCGTTCTAATCGCGATCGTACCCACTGGAATACGCTCATTGCCCACATATGTAGTCGCTCGACCACTTAATAAGATGTATATCGGTCTTATCACCTCGCCACCACCAAACACAGAGTTTGCTTCACCACCAACCAATTCCACCTGGTCCGTGTTATGGTGCAATATCTTCCCAAATCTCCTTAAATATTCCTTAGATAGTGCCCTGCTCACTGATTCTGCAAGTCCATCACAAATGGAGTCTGGATGCCCTATGCCCTTTCTCTCCACCAATTCGATACTCTGTTGCTCAAGTGGGGTTATCTTTGGAAATTCTATGATGATGTTTTTCATTTTAGAATCACACATCTTTTATCCCTTCCATAGTAACCTCAAATACACATTCGCCTTCAGGCAAATTCGGAGAATCAATCAACTTGGCGACTCTCTTGTCCCCTTTGCTCTTCCTCAGGTATACTCTAAATGTTGCTGTATGCCCAACTATATGTCCTCCGATAGGGGTAGTGGGATCTCCAAACATAATATCGGGGCGTGCCATTACCTGGTTCGTGACAACAACTGCCATATTATATCGATCCGCCAATTTCTTCTGCAATAAGTGCATATACTTGTTTAATTTTTGTTGTCTTGTCGCCAGGGTTCCCCTGCCGATATATTCTGCCCTGAAATGCGCCGTAAGTGAATCTACAATAGCCAGTCGTGTACCATACTCTTCTGCCAATTCAGATGCTTTCTCGGCCAGTAACATTTGATGATCCGAGTTATATGCTCTTGCGATGTGAATATTTTCTAAAACTTCCTTTGGATCTAAACCAAGGCCAGTTGCCATCTGTTGTATGCGTTCCGGTCTGAAGGTATTCTCGGTATCGACATATATCACAGAACCATCTAATCCGCCCTTATCTTTCGGTAGCTGGACAGTTACACTGAGTTGATGCGCCAGTTGCGTTTTTCCAGAACCATATCTCCCGAATAGTTCCGTTATCGCCTGGGTCTCGACACCACCACCCAGCAGAGTATCAACCTCCTTACTACCGGTTGTTAGTTTCCCTACACTTTTTCTTCGCTCTAATGCATCCATTCCTGTTTCAAATCCCATTTGCAATGAACTCCTTGCGGCAGTTATTATCTTGATCGCACTGGCCTCACCAAGTCCGGCCTCCTTTAGTTCCCCGATAGACGCAGTTGCAATCGATTCTATGGAGTGATATCCCTGCTCCCCTAACTTCTCAGCTATGGCTGCCCCAACACCCG
>DAOVSA010000062.1 GCA_030633635.1 Candidatus Altarchaeota archaeon | reverse complement strand
AGGGGTATTATGGCTTCATCTACCTCATTTCTGGCCAGTGCTTTGTTGAATTTCCTTAACATATCTTTTTTTTGTGATTCAAACATGGATTTCACTTTTTTGTATTTTTTATTTTTTATATCAAATTTTTACACCAAAAAATAGATTATAAACCCTCTTTATATCCTCTCCCGTCCCGGAAGGTCCATGTCCGGGGTAAAGAGTATCTACCCGGAGTTTAAGAAGTTCTTCTACGGAGTTTTTCAGTTCATTAAGATTTCCGCCGGCAAAGTCCGTTCTTCCGATCCCGTCTGTAAATATGGTATCTCCGGAAAATAATGACCTTGAACCTGGTTCATAGATACAAATGCTACCTTTGGTGTGGCCCGGGGTATGAATGATCTGTAATTTCGTCTTTTCAAGCTCTATCACGTCACGGTCCTTGAGTTTTTGATCTACCATAATCTTTGGGCACGCAGCACCGAATAAACCCGCATTTACATATAAATCATCAGCCCGCTCCATGGGGGATGCATCAAGCACGTGAGCTGCAATTTTTGCACCGATTCCCTTTATGGATAGATCATTAGCGATGTGGTCGTAGTGACAATGCGTGTTTATCAGTAGATCAACATGGGTAGTTAATTCATTAATTCGCTTAATCGTCCCTGAATTTGCACCAGAATCCACAAGTATCACTTTTTTATCAATTATCAAATAACAATTTGATCCGTACGGATCCATTATAGGATAAATCATTTTTTTACCTCCCGCGGCATTATTTTTATTTATATACTCCATGATATTTAATTGATTATTAGAAGTTTGACACCCTTTTCTCTCAGCAGATAGGACAAGATGAAATATTTAGAGGAAATAGAGACGAGCCGGGATATTAAAATATCAAAGAATCCTTTGGATCGAATTATTGGGCAGGATAATGCGGTAGAGATAGCAAAACTTGCTGCACGCCAGAGAAGACATCTACTTCTTGTCGGTCCTCCAGGAATTGGAAAGTCAATGCTCGCTCAGGCAATCGCGGTTAAAGTATCCCGGCCCAGTGAGCAGATAAATATAGTTCATAACCCCCAGAATCCAGAGCGCCCATTCGTCGAGGTTTTAACGCGTAGGGAATTGAATAAAGAGAAGAAGGCTAATTCTGGTGTGGAAGGGAAAATTGTCTTACCTCAGGAGGTGCCCTACTTTATAGCAGAGAGACTGGGCTTTCGATGTTCTAATTGCGGTACTTTCAGTGAGGTACAACAGATAATATGTCCGAGTTGTGGCTCCAATAAATATACTGTCGATTCAAATCACAGAACTTCTCCATTTGGGGATATAATCACTGAAATTTTCGAAATAAATATGCTTAGTCCAGAAAAAGAAGTTCAAACCACCAGGGTTGGTTCCAATGGACGAGAAGAGGTCGTTGTTTATAGGAGAACCCAGAATGATCAGATATGTGTTCTTGATCAAAAAGCACTGGAAAAGTCGCGGGAACTAAACCAGAAAAAACAAAAAAAGGTACTGGTCCCGATAGATAGAACTCCTTTTGTCCATGCAACCGGTGCATCTGAAACCGAATTTTTGGGTGATGTAAGACACGATCCATATGGTGGTCACCCGGAGATAGGCACTCTTGCTTATCTACGGGTTGTCCCGGGTGCGATTCATGAAGCCCATGAAGGGGTTTTATTTGTAGACGAATTGCCCCATCTGGAATATATCCAGACTTTTATCCTCACAGCTATGCAAGAGAAAAGATTTCCAATCATTGGAAGAAATCCACAGTCTGCAGGTGCCTCTGTTAAGGTGTTAGATGTTCCCTGTAATTTTATTTTCGTTGGTGCATGCAACATCATGGAACTGAATGATATTTTGCCACCGTTAAGGAGCAGGATTATCGGGGACGGTTATGAAATTTTGTTGGATGCTACAATGCCTGACACAGAAGAAAATAGGGCAAAAATAGCACAATTCATCGCACAGGAGATAGATATAGATGGCAAAATTCCTCATGCAAATAAAGAAGTAATTAATGAAATGATTAAGCTGGCTAAAGACAGGGCATTAAAGATAGATAACATGCGAAATGCACTCACTCTGAGATTCCGGGATTTGGGGGGTGTAATTCGATTGGCCGGTGATCTGGCAGTTTTGGATGAGTCCAAGCTCATAGAAAAGCCACACATCAGAAAAGCAATTAAACGAGCAATGCCAATAGAACATCAACTCCGGGAGAAGTACGGATCGCTCTGGAGTGCCATGGGGGGAGACAGCAATATCGAATCGGAACATGAATCTGTCGAAAGAAGTTATGCCTAACTGATCAGATCATTGATTCCCATTCCTATATTTTATTCATTCTCCATTTATTTTATATTACATGAAGAAGATGAGAAATCTATTTTTAATTGGATTGGTTTTAATCCTGCTGGGCGAATTTACCTATGCATCAACCGATCTGGCATTTGAGTGGGAATATGACACAGGTATTATGGTCAATTGGATCTTGGTAACGGATTTGTACGGGGATGGCAACCCGATGATCCTTGCCAGTTCTTCCGAGCAGGTATATCTTTTGGATGGAGACGGTAGATTGATATGGATTCATACCCCTCCATTATGGAAAGAGGTCATCTACGGCGTTTATGCAGCGGATTTGGATAACGACACGTGTAAAGAGGTCTTGGTTGGTTCTGAGATTCACAGGGATGTTAGATACTGGGGAGAACTTTATGTCATTGATTGCCCCCGTCCAACTTCTAAATGGATAAAGAGATTGGATTATGCGATCAGAAGTATCTATACGGCTGATTTAGACATGGATAATAATACCGAGATCATAATAGGTGCCGGATCTAGATGGAGCGGACTTCAGGTCTTTGACCAAAACGGTGATTTAAAATGGGAACATGAAACGAAAGGAGATATCTCACTGATTACTACTGCAGATATGAATAACGACGGATATGATGATATTATAGCTGGTTCTGAAGCAGGTGTTGTTTATGTTTTTAATAGAAACGGGGGCGTGTTGTGGGAGTATAAAACAAATAATACTGTTCATAGCATCTATGTGGGGGATTTGGATACTGACGGTACTAATGAGGTGGTGATTGGCTCTTATGATAATAACATTTATGTTCTAAACAAGAGTGGCGACTTGAAATGGATTTATGAAACGATGGGTTGTGTTTACGATGTAGATGCATTGGATCTGGATAATGATATGCATAAAGAGATTATAACAGGTTCCGGGGATGGTAATTTGCGGGTTTTAAATTCCAGTGGCGACTTGAAATGGACATTTGCAGGTGATGATGGCATCTATAGCGTTCATGCACTGGATCTGGCTAATAGCAATAGGAATATGATTCTGGCTGGCTCCGATTCGTACCTATATCTCCTGGATGAAACCGGCGGTTTGGTAGGGAAATACAGGGTAGGACCGGTTAAAAGCATCTATGTGGCAGACATAGATCTGGATGGTAAAGAGGAGGTGGTGGTCGGATATGGGGGGAAATACGTCGGGGGAATCTACATCTTCGAGGTGAATACAAGTTATGCAAAAAGACCCATAGACTCCATAAAACCCCTGATATTCGAATATATGGAAGAGCATACGGGTGGTTATTTCAAATATGTTTTAACAACGGCTGGACTGATGCTACCCATACCAGAAGGTGGCTGGACTTTTTTGGTCAGTTTTTTGTTTGATTAAGAGTTATTCTCCCGGTGTTTTTATAGTATACTCAGGATAGTCCTTTTTTTGTGTTATCTGTGTTATCTTTTCCATACCTTAACAGTATACTCAATCCTACTCAAGAATTATCTGTTGCCTCTCCCGAAATCATTTAACCCTTAACAATCTCTGCTCATTCTGCTCATAGATCTGAGAGAATGGAGCCGATTTTCACGGTAGAAACTTTCACATAAAAGGGTGGGCATCTCACTTGACTTTGAGTCTTATGAATAAGGGACCCCCTATCTGGTATTATAGCTAAATCATGATGTACATGTCCTTATACACATCTAGAGATCTAAATTCAGAGTCATTAGGGTTATAAAAATATTTTTATTATTTAAAAACATAATCTGATTAAATTTGGAATAAATACAATACGAGGACATTATGCTAAAAATTGGATAAGAGGTGAAAGAATGGCCAGAAGAAAAACAAAGGACACGATAAAACCAAAAAAAATCCTATATGATGTGGCACCGGATAAGTGTTTCTGGGTGCATAACGGACCGATAATAAAAAATCTGCGGGAACTACCCGATGCCTTGAAAAACATGAGCGATGAAATCTTTAAACATCATGTAAACAAACAGAAAAATGATTTCAGTACGTGGATCAGGGACGTTGTGGGTGATAGAGAGCTGGCTGCAAGCCTGAAAAGAATAAGAAGCAGAACCGGAGTAATAAAAAAGGTTAAAGAAAGGTTAAAGCAGGTTAAGAAATAGCGTAATGGTGGGGGATTAAGTTATATCCTTTAATCCCCATCCTTTATATTTTCAATTTTAAAAGTAGCAGGGTTTTTATAGACAAGACAGGGCATAAAAGTCCGTTATAGCAGAATATCCAAAACTGTCGGATATAAATTGTTGTGCGAAATCGCCTTAAAAAATAATATGAGGAAACTTCCATTTAAAATACACTCCTGT
>DAOVSA010000008.1 GCA_030633635.1 Candidatus Altarchaeota archaeon | reverse complement strand
TTAACGAAAAGAATAAAGAACAGGCAGATTACAATTATAATCAATCGAAAGAGTACTTTGTATCCAATGATTATGAAAATGCAAAGAAATATGCGATAGCGGCAAAAGAAATTTATTCTGGTTTGGGGGACACTGAGGGAATATCAAACTGTGAGGTGTTGATAGAGAACTCCAAGAGGTATATCGAGGCGAATTCCAATTATAAGCTGGCACAAAACTATTACAAATCCGAGGATTATGAAAATGCACTTATCCATGCAGAAATAGCAAAAGATATTTATTCGACATTGAATGATTCAGTGATGGTTTCAAACGTTACCTTATTGATCTCCGAGATGGAGGATGGCAACGATTTCAGGGATTATATCCCGATGGGCATACTTGTCCTGATCATACTTGTTATTGTTCTGTATTTATATAAAAGAAGAAAAAGTAATGAAGCATGGAGAAGATACGAGATGGATGGTGCAATTGAATGATTCTTATGGTTTAATGAAGCCTTCCTTTATTGTAACCGCACTTGATTGTAGTTTTGGTTATTATCAGGATTTTGGTTGTTATCAGGATATTAATGCTTAGATACCCAAATCAATAAAAGAGAATCTGTGCCTGTTTCCAGCGTTTTTTATCCACTTTCTTTGATTTTGATACCGCCTCAGCCAGAGGAGCGTCCGTGAATTTGTTTCCTCTGAGCGCGACCATCCGACCGAATTTTTTCTTGTTCACGAGGCTCACGGCTTTGAGCCCGAAATGCGTGCTCAGGCGTATGTCAAATGCGGTTGGAATGCCCGCGCGCTGCACGTAACCAACGATCTGGACCCTCGAGGATATACCTGTGTTTTTCTTGACGACGTCTGCCAGAAACTCTCCGACACCACCAAGCTTCGGATGCCCGAACTCGTCAATTTCCCCGATCTTGGGATCGTCTTTGCTATCAATCATCATCGGGAATCCCTCTGCCACAACCACTATACCATATCCATGTTTTTGGTATATCGCCTTCACACGATCACATACCTCTTCTGTTGGCATGGGAAACTCTGGAATTAAGGTTAGATGGGCACACCCACACTTCCCGGTTTCCATTGCTATCCACCCGGACTCTCTCCCCATGACCTCCACAAAAATGACCCGTTCAGTAGCCTCCGCGGTCTCGTGGCACTTAAGAACAACGTCTCGTGCATTTTCCACGGCTGTGTCAAATCCGAACGTATAATCCGTTGCAGAAAGGTCGTTGTCTATGGTTTTGGGTACGCCGATTATATTGAGTTTAAAGTCTCGATACAGCTTTCTCGCGGCCCCGAGCGTATCATCTCCACCGACGACTATCAGAGCATCGAGATCTAGATTCTTGAAATTCTCGACTAACCTTTTGGGTCCGGTTTTATTCTTGTAAGGGTTCGTTCTGCTCGTGCAGAGAATACTTCCACCATGCACTCTAAGTAAATCAACATCCTTTTCTTTGAGTTCTATGAGAGGGAGTGGATCTAACAGACCTTCCCACCCTTTATGGATGCCCCAGACGTCATGGTTGTAATGAATTGCGGCTCTTAGAACAGCCTCCGTGACGGCATTTAAGCCGGGACAATCACCACCACCATTTAGAATTCCTATTTTCATCTTCTTCGCTGATTTATTTCATTAATCTCCCATCACGAATATCGTGAAGCCGGAGTTCGCCTCTTCCATTACCAGATCTTGCGCTATTTTTACCCGATCTGATATGCCGCTCATTCGTTTGTAGTCCTTGTTCACCCCAACAACCAGCTCAAATGCCTTGAACAGAGTCTTGCCCGCAGTAGGTGGTTCCATCAATGATCACAACAAATGTCTTTTTCTATTAATCTATTCACTTTAGTATAAATAGATGGTTCTGCCCTAACATCGAATGGCTTAATAATTTTTGAGTCACTGGATTAATAAATGTCGGACACAAATACTTTACAGAAAATGCAAATTAGAAAAGGATATGATATCTTTATTATCACAAGAATGAGAATGATATAAATCTAGGGATAAGTTATAGTTAATATCAAAAATGAGAATTCTCGGGATTAGTATGACAGCGGTGGAGGTGTTGATAGCAGTGAATGTGCTGATTTTTTTGTTCACACTAACAGACCCAGAACTCATCATTAGAACACTTGGGCTTCAACCCACAGCGATCTTTCGTGGTGAGAGGTTGTGGGGTTTAGTCACAAATATGTTTGTTCACGCGAGTTTTGATCACATATTATTTAATATGATCGCCTTATTCTTCTTTGGGATGTATGTGGAGAGGTTGATCGGGGAGAGAAATTTTTGGATCGTTTATTTCACAGGTGGATTTTGTGCGGATCTCATTTATTTAATTACGTCACTGGTGGGTTTAACAAATCCGTATATCATTGGTGTTGGTGCATCTGGCGCTATATTTGCTATAATGGGCGTGTTAGTTGTACTCAGGCCAAATATGACGATCCTCATTGGGTTTTTCATTCCAATGCCCCTCTATATTTTTGCGATTCTTTACACCATGTTTGCTGTTTTTATACTGTTTCAAGGGATGCCAGGAGGGATTGCACACAATGCACATCTTGGGGGGTTACTTGCAGGTTTGGTATTTGGCAGACACTTCAAGGAAAAAAACGAAGGGGATTCTGATCCTTATCACATATATTACTAACGCGCACATTTCTTGTTCATCGCCCAGATTCGTTTATGAGGTTTGCCATTAACTCGTGTTGATATTGGGTCCAAATCTGCCATCTCATAGAAGGTGTTTTTTCCAAGCAGGTTCTCCAAGCAGGTTCTCCAAGCAGGTTCTCCAAGCAGAATATAGTTCCAAGTACAGCCCGTCTATCTTCTGATTAATTCGAGTACTTCCAGATCTTATCCTCTGGTGCAATTTTGGTTTCCCAGATCCACTTACAATCGTTTTCCTTGAACCATTCGATCGTTCTTCTTAAACCTTCCTTTAAATCGATCCTTGGCTTCCAATCAATGAATTTTTTAGCCTTTGATTGATCAGAGTTCAGTCTTTCAACGTCAAACGGCCTTAATCTTTCCTTTTCAATGTCTATATCTATGGAATCCCAGCCCATCAGTTCACTAATAATATGCGCCAGTTCCTCGACTTTATAATCCACACCATAACCCAGATTTATAACCTCGCCTATCGCTTTTTTACATTTCATCAGTTTGATAGCACCCTTGGCGGCGTCTTCTACATAGGTTAAATCCCTGCTCGCTTTTATATTCCCGAGTTTTAATCTATTTTTCTCGGAAAGTTGGGTTATGAGTTCCGGGATTATATAGGGGTGGGTTTCCCTTGGACCGTATGTGTTAAACTGTCTAAGAATGATCACCGGGATATCCTGCTCGTGGTGTAGGGTGAAACACAACCGATCTGCCGCCAATTTACTCACAGCATAGGTTGAACAGGGGAGTGTGGGATGTTTCTCATCCATTGGAACGTATTTGGCAGTTCCATAAACCTCAGAAGAAGAATACTGCAATACTCTCTTAACTCCAGTTTCTTTGCTTGCGAGCATCACATTTAACGCACCATTTGCATTCACCTCAAAGAATCTTTTTGGGCGGTCATAGCAGTGTGGGATGTAGGGTTCTGCAGCCAGATTAAAGACGTATTCAATATCCTTATTTGCAAGAATATTCTTAAGTTGCGGGTCTAGAATACACCCGCTGATAATATCAATCTCCTTTCGTATAGCCTCCAGATTCGACATATCTCCACTAAAAAAGTTATCATAGACTACAACCCGTGCATTTTCCTTCAAGAGTTCTCTTACTAGTGTGGAACCTATAAATCCGGCACCACCAGTTACTAAAACATTTTTATCTTCAAGTTTCATTTTTACGGATTTCTCTGATAAACATTAAATTATTAAATAGAAAATAAAAAGACGAAGTATGCCGGTTTAATGAATTGATTTAAGGTGAAAAATACATGAGAAGGCATCACTCCAATGGTTCATTTTTTCTGCGATCCATTATGCCGCTCATTATCCCCCCTATCTGCATCGCTATTTCATAATCATTAACTGCGCCAACATCGCACCAATATCCTTTGATCACGTATCCGTATAACTCCTCTTTCGCCTGCATAATCCTTGGAAACAAATCATGTGAAAAATCTAGGGCTTCTTCTCCCTTTACATATTTAAATATTTCTGGTTCCAGTACATAAATGCCCGCGTTGACCAGATGTTCCAGAATGGGTTTTTCCTCGAAGTGTATTATCTGTTTTTCATGATCTATTTTGATGATGCCAAATTCCATGGGTTTTTTTGTGTTGTATAGAGCTATCGTCCCGATTCCCTTCTGTTTTTGGTGAAAAGAGACCATCTGGATCAGGTTTATGTCTGTTAGGACATCACCGGATAGAACCAAAAAAGTATCGTCCAGTTCATCTTTTAATCTCGCAACAGAACCGGCAGTACCTCTTGGTGGATCGTCCAATGAATAGGTTATGTTCACGCCAAATTCGCTGCCATCACCAAAATAGGATTTTATCTGCTCGCCCATATAGGATACACTCAGGAATATATCTTTGATATCATGCGCCCATAAATGTTCGATCACATATTCTAATAATGGTTTGTCGCCGATAGTTAACATGGGTTTTGGTTTCTGGAGGGTATAAGGCTCCAGTCTCTTTCCCTTACCACCCGCAAGTATTACTGCTTTCATATTTTTCACACCCTAAATTATTAGATGTTTAAATATATGTTCAGAGTGGTTGATGTGCAGCATTATATGTTTGGTGTAGTTGGGTATGCGACATCTATGTTCTGGCTTATTCAAAATTTGGTTCAATAACTTCCTAGAATCTTTAAAAAAGTTGTTTTTGGTTTTATTGAATCTATGGTCTCTTTGGTTATTTCATCACTTAAATTACCTTCGAAATCTATAAAGAACAGATATTCGCCTAACTTTCTCTTTGAAGGCCTGGATTCTATCTTTTTAAGGTTTATTTCTCTTTTAGCGAACTCTTTTAAGACATCAGACAATGCTCCAGGAGTATCGTGTACAGCAAAGATTATAGATGTTTTATTTCCCTTGCCTTCATTTTTAGAGATTACAATAAATCGTGTCTGGCTCGGACGATCCCCGATATCTTCTACAATGACATTTAATCCATATATATATGCACTGTTCCTTGCGCCTATCGCCACTGCATTTTTCATACCTTTTATTTCCTTCATCGCAGATGCGGTGCTTTCACTTCTTGCCAGTTTTGCGCCCGGGAAATTATCCATCAAAAATCGTCTACACTGTGCCAGTGCGTGGGGATGTGAGATTATGACTTTAATTTTTTCCTTTTCGATCTCTCCAACCAAACACAGGTTTATGTCCAGTATAATTTCCCCACAGATTTTTAGATCATAATTCACCAAACAGTCCATGGTCACATCAAGCCCACCCTCCAGGGAGTTCTCCATCGGCACGACCCCAAAATCTGCTCCAGATTCCACCAGATTAAAGACACTATCTATTGTATCACAATATTTGAATGATGCGTCTCTAAACACTTTTTTAGCGGCAATTTCCGTAAAGGTTCCTTTAGGTCCCAGAATCGCGACTTTTATTTCTTTCATTTTGAATCGGTTTTGAGGGGGCAAGGGAGAAAACGCCTATCTTCGAGTTTTTTGCTCTTCGCCTTTGCAATATTTTATTATCAACTCAAATAGTTCATTTACAAAATCTGTGTCTAAACTTGACTTTGAATGCTTCTTAAAGATTTCTTTCTCCCTGTTAAGATCAGTTAGACCCATATTCGCATTATACTTTAATTTTCCGATTTTTTTGACAACAAGTAGTCTTTTTTCAAGTAGTTCAACGATTGTTTCATCTATCTCGTCAATCTCGGTCCTTAGTCTTTTTATTTCGTCCATCATTCTGAGTTCCAGGAACCAATAATATCGATATCCTCTCCGCCAACCTCTGTGGTTCTTTCTCTTATTTTTACCTTAACCGGGAATTTTATCGCAATCCCGGTGATAATTGCTTCACCCCGCGATAAAGACGGTAGATCTTTAACCACATCTTCCGTTACGGTCTCCACCGATTGTCGGATGTATTCTTGATCGCTGGGATTTATGATTTTCATTATTATTTGTGTATTGCATTGAGATAAAATATCCGCATCTAATTTATTTGGTCTTTGACTTACTATACATAAACCAACGCCAAATTTTCTTCCCTCTCTTGCAATTCTTCTTAATATATATCTTGAGAGTATTGTTCTGTCTTCCATAGTCCTGGGTGCAAAATTATGCGCCTCTTCAACGATTAAGAATGTCGGGGTTTTGATTTTTATCCCTTCGCTTTTCTTCATATATCTTTTTCTTGCCTCAAAAATTCCCCTGCTGATGGTTGCAATGATTGTTTCACTGACGCGTTCATCCGCATCACTAAGATCTATGACGGTAAGTTGGTTTCCGGAGGCAATAGATTCAAGAGGCGTGCCATGCATTTCAAAGATACCCATCCTATTCAGCCGTGAGATCCGCCTGCTTAATGCGCCGATCGTTGATAATCCAACCTTCTTTGTAATACCTCTCAAAACATCCTCGGGGAATATGTCTGTTCCGGTCTCGGCTTTATCTTTTATACCATATAATGTGGTTAAAATATTTAGAATAATTGCAAAATCATATTTTTCATAGAATCTTGATGCCATGCTAAGTACCTCATCAAGTAAATCCCGCTGGGGATCGGTCATATCAGGAATCAGGTTGACAAAATCTGACGTTCGTAATGAACCAACCCCTATTTTCAGTTGGTTATTGGTTTCAACCCCATAAACCGCAACTACTGCATCATCAAATTCTATGTCCTTGTACTCCCCGTGCGGATCAAACACAACAATAGACCCGTGTTTTTTGAGTAGTTCTTCTATTAAAACGCCGACGCAGTAACTTTTTCCAGCACCAGTCATCGCAAGAATCGCACAATGCTTGGATACCAGTTCATTAAGTGATACACAAACCTTGATGTCCTCCCGGGTCGATAGAGTGCCCAGAAAACCGGAATCTCGTGTATTTTGTCTTAATAATCTATTTAAAAGGGAAGTATCTGCCAAATGAACGGTTGTCCCGGGGTTTATACCATATCTCGGTAGTTCCATGCCATCTTCCTCACCATACCCAAGTATTTTCACGACAGGTACTGGATACTCGCCCTCGTTTAATATAAAATCCTCAAGTTGTGGGGTTCGACCAAATTCATCCGGCAATAACTCATTGGATATTGTAATCTCCTTTATCATACCCAGAATCTCTTTTTTAGTCACGAATTCCTTTACAGTGATGAATTCATCCCGTTTGACATGTTTTTCCATTCCCTCCCTTATCACAAAGCGAAACCCCCTAAGAGTTGTGACTCCGATGACCCTGCCGATTTCCATTACCATTCTTCATACACTATGTTTTAAATCCCATTTAACCCAATTAAGATTTGGGATAGCAAAAAGGACTACAATATAAATATATTCCTTTGGAATATTATTATAATGAGACAGAAAAAACCGGACGTACAGATAATCAGGGTGAGAGTACCAAGAAGTGGGCAATTGCTGGGGGAAGTCGAACAATTATTAGGAAACAGGCGAATGAAGATAAAATGTACGGATAACAAAACGAGATTATGTAGGATTCCCGGAAAGATCAGGCGCCGGATTTGGATAAAAGAGGGGGACATAGTTCTTGTCGAGCCGTGGAGTGTACAGGGGGATAAAAAAGGAGATGTTCTATGGCGATATCCACAACACCATTCTGATTGGTTGGAAAGAAAGGGGTATTTGAGGGATTTATGAGTTTCTTTCCCGCCACGTAATCTAATTTTTATTTCTAAATTTTCCCTTAATTTAAAGGAGAATGAATAAAACGAAGAAAATAATAGAGGCGGCCTTGTTCATTTCTGGTAGATCATTGTGTATCGAGGAACTGGCACGATTATGTGAATTTGGTAACCTGGGCACGATGCGCCGATATGTGGAGGAATTAGAGAAGGAATACAAAGAACGAGATGCGGGTATAGAGATTTATTGCTGGAATGAGAGATACGAGATGCGGGTTAGGCCCGATTTGGAGCAAACGGTTATGCATTTTGCAGAAAGCGATATGCCACCCGCGATGCTAAAAACCCTCGCATTGATAGCGTATAAACAACCAATTACCCAATCTGATGTCGTTAAAAGTCGTGGAAATCGTGCCTATTATTACATAAAAAAATTGCATCTCATGGAATTTATAAAAGCCGAAAAACAAGGGCGTACAAAAATACTTGGCACAACCCCAAGGTTCAGGGAATACTTCCGGGTCGATGACCTGAAATTGATTAAAAAGTGATAACTAAAAGCGTTAAACTCCCAAAGGGTATATGTCCGGGTTCATCTGAAATCTATCAATTCATTTAGTTTTTTCAGGGCGTTTCCAGAATCAATTGAGTCTTTTGCAATTTCCAGCCCTTCGCCCAGACTATCTGCCTTTTTTCCAACGACTATGCCAGCTGCGGCATTCAACAAAACGATGTCCCTTTTTGCCTTGGTCTCCTTGGTCTCTTTTCCACCCACTATGTCCTTCAGGATCCCTGCACACTGCATGGCATCCCCTCCCGTTAGATCCTCCTCTTCTGCTCTTTTAATACCAAAATCCTCTGGTTTTATGTAATATGTCCTCACTTTGCCATCCCTCAGCTCAGAAACCTTCGTTTTCCCCAGGGTTGAGAGTTCATCCAGGCCGTGTAAGCCATGCACAACAAATGCCCGCTCCAAACCAACCAATTTCAATACCTCGGCCATCTTTTCGGTTAATTCTTCACTGTAAACCCCGATTACTTGTCCTTTTGCATTCGCAGGGTTCGTTAATGGACCCAAAATATTGAAAACTGTTCGGATCCCCAACTGTTTTCTTGCAGGCATCACGTATTTCATGGCTTTGTGAAATATGGGTGCGAACATGAATCCGATACCAATTTTTTCGATGCATTCCTCAACCCTTGGAGGAGGCAGGTCAATTTTAACCCCAAGTGCCTCCAAAACATCAGCACTTCCGCTTTTTGAAGTTATCGATCGATTTCCGTGCTTTGCAATCGGGATTTTTGCACCAGAAACGACAAACATTGCGGTAGTTGAGACATTAAAGGTGTTAAGTTTGTCGCCGCCTGTCCCGCAGGTGTCTACCAGGGTTCCAGTCACGTCGGGATTAATGTTCGCAGCAAATTCCCTCATTACGGTCGCCATGGACGCCACCTCGGTGGGTGTTTCACCCTTCAGCCTTAATGCAGTTAAAAATGCCGCAATCTGTGCATCAGTTGCCTTTCCCGACATGATCATTTCCATTCCATCCCTTGCCTGCTGCCAGGTTAAATCGTGACCATTAATTAATTTCTGGATATAATTTTTCATTCTCATAAACACCCATATAATAAAATCATATCTCATCAATAATCCGAACGCAGACATCAACTGAATCGATATGCATGAATAATTGTTTTAACTGTCAATCGATTAATTTTAACAGATATCACAGATAACACAAGTAATCCCCACGATTATGATCACTGTATCTATACAAGCACCTAATCACTAAGGCGAAAGCAAATCTTATGATTATTAATTACGCCAACGTATTAATATATATCCACATATTGAAGAAAAAGAGGGATGAACCATGGCAGAAAACATGCCCAAACACTATAAACCAAAAGAAATAGAACCGAAATGGCAGAGAGAATGGCTGAAGCAGGAGATTTATCGTTTTAATGTCCACTCCGATAGGAAAACCTATAGTATAGATACTCCCCCACCCTTCACTTCCGGTAAACTGCATCTGGGGCACATACTTAATTTTTTATGGATAGATTTTGTCGCAAGATACAAGCGGATGATGGATTATGAGGTTTTGTGTCCACAGGGATGGGACTGCCAGGGACTACCAACAGAGTTAAAAGTGGAGGAAAATTACCACATAACCAAGGACAAGAGAGAAGAGTTTAGATTGGCATGTATGGACTGGACAGATAAGCAGATAGAACGGATGAAGGAACAAATGACTATGGTTGGATACATCCCGGATTGGAGCAAAGAATATAGAACGATGACTCCCGAGTACTGGAGAGATGTTCAACGCTCATTATTAGAGTTCTATAAACAGGGCATGATCTATAAGAAAGACCATCCGGTTCATTTTTGTCTGAGTTGTGGGACGGCAATAGCAAAGGCAGAGATTGAGTATGTTGCCAGAAAAACGACGCTAAATTATGTGAAATTTCCATTGGAGGGAGGAGACTACCTAAAAATAGCAACAACCCGCCCGGAATTAATCCTCGCATGTGTTGCAATCGCAATCAATCCCACAGATGAAAGGTATAAGGGACTTGCAGGTAGAGAAGCGATTGTCCCGCTCACGACCAGAAGCGTAAAAATATTTGAAAGTGAGGCGGTGGATATGGAATTTGGAACTGGCGCAGTAATGATTTGCACTTTCGGAGATGAGCAAGACGTTAAATGGGTTTATGATCAGAATTTAGATATTATTAAAGCGATAGACGAGCATGGAAGACTTACATCCGAATGCGGCCCCTATGGAGGTTTAAGTATAAAAGAAGCGAGAGAAAATATAATGGATGATCTAAAAAAGGAAAATTTGGTTTATAAACAAGAAACAATCTCACAAAATGTCGGGGTACATGAAAGGTGTAAAAACCCGGTGGAGTTCATCCTAACCAGTCAATGGTTTATCGATATTCGGAGCAGCAAAGATAAAATCTTGGAATTAAATTCTTCCATAAACTGGGTTCCAGAGCACATGAGTAAAAGATTCGATGAATGGGTCCGGAATCTGGACTGGGATTGGGTTTTTTCCAGGCAGAGAATTTTTGGTACCCCGTTTCCGTTCTGGATTTGTAAAAACTGTGATAAGATTATCTTGCCTGATGAAGAAGAGCTACCAGTTGATCCTGCACTTGAGGAAAGAAAATGTTCCAAGTGTGGCAGCATTGCCGAGGGTGTAGGAGATGTGTGTGATTGCTGGATAGATTCCTCTATAACCCCTTTGATTATCTCAAAATGGCCCTCTGACACAGTTTATTTCAAAAAAACGTATCCCAATACATTGAGGCCACAGGGACACGACATAATACGGACCTGGGCATTCTATACTATATTCAGATGCCTTATCTTGACCGGAGAAATACCATTTACAGATATCTTGGTGAACGGAATGATTCTGGGTCCGGATGGCAAAAAGATGTCTAAATCGCTGGGCAATGTC
>DAOVSA010000074.1 GCA_030633635.1 Candidatus Altarchaeota archaeon | reverse complement strand
ATCTAGAAGGATATGAGATTAAACGGGAAAGAGAAAGAACATCCTCTGCGGCGATATTAACGGAGATCAGCAGCGGAAGATCAGACCGAGAAAAATCAGAGGGATATTAATCTTCTCGATAATCATTCTGGAGTTTTTGGTATTTATTTTCATATCTCCACCATGGGAATTCTTCCCCAGATAATCCCAACACCTTTTACCCCGGGTTTACTTCATCACGTGTGTTATGTACCCGGCAATCTTGTTTCTTATCGATTTGGATTCACATGAGGTGAATTCCTTGACTTTCTTTTTATTATTTTCAAAATCCTTGTTGAATTCCTCTCTATACTCAGTCATCAACTCATTTGCAATCCTTTTTAGTCCCGTTTGTTTGATTCGTCCGATTTTTAATCACCCCGCATATATTATTTGTGGTTCTCCTGATATGCCCGCCAATTCGGCTGCAATCTCAATCGCTTTATCTTCACCACCCAGATAATCCACTAATTTCAACTCCTTTGCATCCTTGCCCAGGTAGAGATCACCGGTTGCAATGTTCATAACGTCTGAGTTCTCCAGGTTTCTATTTTCTGCTATATCGTACACAAAGTCCTCATAGATCTGATCTACCATTCTCTGGATCTTCTCTTTCTCCTCTTTAGTCATATTACGATAGGGGCTGCCTATATCTTTGTTCTCTCCTGCCTTTATTACTGTCATGTGAATACCTAACTTACGGAATAGCCCTTCATAGCTGGGTATAACTACCCTAACACCAATTCCACCAACCATCGAGTTCCTGTCTGCAACGATCTTATCAGATGCTGAAGCAACATAATATGCACCGGATGCACCTTCATCACCTATAAGTGCGACCACAGGTTTTTCACATTTTTTGACCGCACGCATGAGGTTTCTGCTCGGTACCACGCCACCACCCGGACTATCTATGTCCAGGATTATCGCCTTTACACTTCTATCACTCTCGGCATCCTCTATCATGGTTTTTATCTCTGAAACGGATGCACATGCCGGAACACCGAATAACAGCGAACCACCACAGCCCATTGAAGTTATCTCTCCTTTTATTGGAATTATTGCCACTCTTTTAACCACGAACCATTCGTTTATAAAGATAGCAATTAGTATAAAAAATATGATACCAAGTCCGATCAAGAGCTTATGTTTGGTCTTTTTGGTCTTCATTAATAAAGATATTTAAATCTATCTCTTAAATAATCAATACAAAATGCGAATCCTGTTGATTCACTCCGACTACATGAGATTTGAAGCCAGAAAAAAGGCCATAAGCAATGCAGATATTATAAAAGAGCCAATCGGGGAAGCAAAAAACCCGGTAGTTGCATTCATCGCCGTAGAAAAAGTCGATGAAGAGAATCCCGGATCAGTAACCCTTCAACTCGTAAAAGAGATAAAAGAGACTATGAAGCGGGTCGGTGCAGAATCTGTGGTTGTATACCCATACGCACACCTGTCCAGTTCTCTGGGCTCCGTGAGTGTCGCAAGAAAAATTATAACAGACACCCATAACGCTCTAAAGGAGGATTATAATGCGATAAAGGCACCGTTTGGCTGGTACAAATCTTTCGAACTTAAATGCAAGGGACACCCACTATCCGAGCTTTCCAGAACCATTCTACCAGAAACGAAGGTTGAGGGGGAAACAGAACCCTCCGCCCTTAAGGCAGAGAAAAAACTGAGATCCGAGTGGCATATCCTGGATACGAATGGCGAGTTAATCCCGGTATCTGAATTTGATTTTCAACCCCATCCAAACCTGAAGAAATTTGTGGATTATGAAATTTCCAAGACGCGCGCGGTAGGAGAAGAACCGCCCCACGTAAAACTCATGCGATATCACGAAATAGCTGACTATGAACCGGGATCCGATTCCGGAAATCTCAGGTGGTACCCCAAGGGCTCCTTAATTAAGAGATTGCTTGAGGAACACGTATCAGGGATAATCGCAAAGTATGGGGGAATGCAGGTAGAAACCCCAATAATGTATGATATCACACATCCCAAGTTATCTGAATACCTGAATCGCTTCCCTGCCAGACAGTATGTCCTTAAATCCGGCGAAAGAGAATTTTTCCTGAGGTTCGCGGCTTGTTTTGGACAGTATTTGATGAAACACGACATGACAATTTCGCATAAAAATCTTCCATTAAAGCTCTATGAATTGTCTCATTATAGTTTCAGGCGCGAACAAAGGGGAGAATTGATCGGACTTAGGAGACTGAGAGCATTTACGATGCCGGATATGCATACCCTGGCAGAGGATATGGATCATGCCAAGCAGGAATTTCTAAACCAGTATAAATTATCGATGGGATGGATGAAGGACCTAAATCTGGAGTATGAAGCAGGAATTAGATTTGTAAGAGATTTTTATGAACAAAATAAAGATTTTGCAGCACAATTAGTAAAAATATCTGGAAAACCCGCCCTGGTGGAGCTGTGGGATGAAAAATACTTTTACTTCATAATGAAGTTCGAATTCAACATAGTAGATGCGCTAAGTAAGGCGTCTGCCCTGTCAACCGTACAGATAGATGTTGAAAATACAAAGAGGTTTGACATAACCTATGTGGATGAACACGGAAAAAAGAAGCATCCCCTGATGTTACACGCAAGTATAAGTGGCAGTATCGATCGGTGTGTATATGCACTGCTTGAGAAAGCCGAACTGGATCGAAAAAAGGGTAAAAAACCCATGTTTCCCCTGTGGCTGTCACCGACACAGGTGAGATTACTACCCCTCTCAACCGATTTCATCGAATTTGCCAGGAAAATCGCAGATAAGTTCCAGAAAGAAGATATCAGGGTCGATATTGATGATCGGGATCTGAGTGTAGGAAAAAAGATCAGGGAGGCAGAAAAAGAGTGGGTTCCGTACATCCTCGTTCTGGGAGAGAAAGAAAAGAAATCCGGGGAATTCAAAGTGAGGATTCGCAGCTCAGGTGAACAAAAGGATATGTCTCTGGAAGAATTAATTAGAGAAATTAAGAATGAGACAGGAAATCTACCATTTAAACCACTGCCACTCTCCAGATTTGTCTCAGAAAGGCCAAAATTTGTTTAATCTATTTAATCTATTAAGAAATGAACAGAATTTGTTAAGAAATGAACAGAAAAACAGAAAGAAAAGAACTAGTTGACCATCTAATTGCCAGCGGATATCTTTCAACCCCGAGGGTTATAGATGCCATGCTAAATGTTAAGAGGCACATATTTGTACCTCAAAATCAGAGTAGATATGCATATTCAGATCGGCCCCTCTCGATAGGATCCAAACAGACGATTTCTGCGCCGCACATGGTTGCCATCATGACAGAGCATCTTGATGTACGGGTAGACGATAAAATATTGGAGATCGGTGCCGGCAGCGGTTATCAGGCTGCAATTTTGGCGGAAATTGCGAAAAAAGGTAAAATTTATACTGTAGAGAGATTATCAGAGATAGCAGAGCGGGCAAGAAGCAGTATAAAAGAGTGCGGATACAAAAACATCTCAATCATCGTTGGGGATGGAACCAAGGGTTATAAAGCGGAGGCGCCCTACGACCGAATTATAGTGACGGCGGGAGCACCCAAGATACCCCAAAGTCTGGTGGATCAACTGGAAGATTGGGGAAAACTGTTAATCCCGGTTGGAGGTCGATCTTATCAGGAATTGATGCTGGTGGAAAAAAGGGATAAAAAAATCATCGAAAGCGGATTGGGCGGCTGTGTCTTCGTCCCTTTGATCGGAGAGGATGGATGGCACTGAATACCTCCAGTTTATACCTATTATCTGTGGAACATCTGGGTGAGGAGTACCTCACAATGAAATGATAATCTCCCATGATCGCAGATCTGCTCTTTTATTTGTGATCTGTACTCCATCTTAATATGCCTTTCCTCTTGGCCCGATAAAGTGGATTATAATCTCTTTCTCCCCCCATAATATCTCATAAGTAACTCTCAGATCACCAACCCGTACTCTGTAGGCATTATCGTACCCTTTTAGCTTCACTATATCGAAACTTTTGAACGGTATGGGATCGATTTCAAGAACTGAAATGATTTCACTTATCCTTGTTTTTCTTTTTTTGTCGAGATTTTTCAGATATTTGAGAGCCTTTCCTTTGATTCTCACGTCGAATATCATTCTAATGCCCTAGCGATCTCGTCCCTACCCAGAACTTCGTCTTTGCTTTTTATAGCGATATTCTCTTCTTCGCTTGGCTCTTCGAGTGGAATCATATGGTCAACCAGTCTTTTGTATAAGAGAACCAGTGTATCCAAATCCTTTCTTATTTGCTTGATCTCAATATCCACCTCCCCCGACAAATGTACTGGTACAGTCATTTCTATCTCTTCTCCATCATATATTAT
>DAOVSA010000030.1 GCA_030633635.1 Candidatus Altarchaeota archaeon | reverse complement strand
ATCGCTTTGCACGATTTTTTTATCCCAGTTAACACCCATCCACTTCAAATCCTCCTCGATCATTTCATATGCTGCCAAATCAACCCTTCGGGGATCTGTATCTTCTATTCGCAGGATTAGTTTTCCATCGTACTTTTTCACCAATTCATCGTTTAGAATGGCGGCCCTTGTATGGCCGATATGAAGTGGACCGCTGGGGTTCGGGGCAAATCTCATTACAACCCTCGTCGGATTTGGAAGTATTAATCTCGGTGATGTTCTTTCTCTTTCTCGTTTAATTTCATATCCTTTCAGGTCCTCTAAATTTGAACTATTGATCTCTTCGACGATCTCTCTTACATTTTTCATAACACCTTTCAGGTCCTCTTTCAACTCTGGTTTTTCGGCGAGAACTTTGCCAAGAACCGCTTTTTCGTTCGCTTTTCCGTATTGCAATCTGTTCTGGATCGTGTGTTTTTTGATGGTCTCTTCTAGATTCATTCTAATCGGGGTTGGAATAAAAGTTTAGAATAAAATATTGGGATTGAATTTTAAAGAATTTTGAATATCTCCATTTTTTTTAATAAACGTTCATCATGTATAACCCATGTATACTTATAGGATCACTGTTTACTAAATAAATTTCAATTGGGGCAATCACAACAAAATAAACAATTCCCTCTTCGCCTAATGCCTCTCAGGCATCCATGCTCTTTTCAGATAAGAAAGTCGAAATGGGACTCTGATATATCTGTAGATGGCGTATATATCCCCATTTTATAATCCCTTTATACAACTCATAATCGCTTTGGTTGCAGCTCACTTTGCAACAAAGGGCGTAGAAGGAAGAGAAAAGAGGATAGCATTAATCCTTGTACTGGCATTAGTCCTATGTTACCATCTCATTTGCACCTTGGGGAGGTATAATAATAAGAACGTGAATTTATGTAAAATTGTACGCCCCATTATGTATATACTGATAGATCAAATTGTGAGCACAGAAACTGTTCTGTTTAGATAAGTGCAGTAAAGTAATACCGTATATATGTTGGTATAACCTTTATATTTGTAAGATATACTTTATTACGATAATACATCCCAAAATTATAAAGATGGCAAAGAAACAAAGTACAAATGAGGATCAAGATAAAGTTCTACCCGATTCAATCCTAACTGATGAAGGAGTATTATATGACTTGGATGAACTGACATCAGAAACAGATACTGGCGAGGCAACAGATACTGGCGAGGCTAAAGGATCGCAAGGAAAGGAAGTGGATGCATACACTATTTCCATGGGTGGTGTACTACTGCAAATTAAAGTATCTGATGTTGACGATTACGTACTGCATTATAATGTATCGACACCCAAGATTGATTTTGCAACCAGGATATTGTTGGATGAGGTAAAACAAACTCTGGTTGGTGGGGTTCAGATAGAAGTGTGTGATGTACTGGATCCGAACAAACTCAAAGAATTAAACGATAAATTCTTGGATAAAGCACAAGAAAGGCTCAGGGAGATGCTACAACAAGCCTCTGATTCTAATATTAATATTTTTAGCAGGATATTAATCAATGAAATGATGGGTTTGGGTGAAGTAGAGTATTTACTAGCGGATGATGGACTTGAGGAAGTAGTGGTTAACTCGAGCAAAGATGTCATCTGGGTTTATCACAAGAAACATGGTTGGGTAAAAACAAACATCAGAATTCCAAGCGAGGAGCAGATAAAAAATTACTCCAGCAGGGTCGCCAGACAGGTTGGAAGGGAGATTACTAATCTGGAGCCCTTATTGGATGCACATTTGGTTACAGGGGATAGGGTCAATGCCACATTATTCCCAATATCGAGTGATGGCAATACAATCACTGTCAGGAGATTTTCCAGGACGCCGTGGACTATGGTCCATATGATAGATCCAAAATTTAAAACAGTAAGTCCGGAGGTCGCAGCTTTTCTATGGTTGTGTGTGGAATACGAACTCAGCATTCTGGTTGCCGGTGGTACGGCAAGTGGAAAAACATCTATCCTGAATGCACTAATGCCATTTATGCCGCCAAATCAACGAATTATATCGATGGAAGACACTCGTGAGTTGAATCTGCCGGGATATTTACATTGGGTGCCACTTACAACCAGACCTCCAAACCCGCATGGGGAGGGTGAGGTATCCATGTTGAATCTTGTACAAAATTCGCTTAGAATGCGTCCAGACCGGATAATTGTTGGTGAAGTAAGGAGAAAAAGGGAAGCTGAGGTATTATTTGAGGCTATGCATACTGGTCATTCGGTTTATGGTACGTTTCACGCTGAAACTGGCCAGGAGGTTGTAGATAGAATAACAAGCCCGCCAATGAATATTCCGGGTATAGTCTTTCAATCTTTGCATTTAGTGCTTATTCAATACCGTAACAGACGAACTGGGATCAGAAGAACGTTTGAGCTATCGGAGATTATAAAGAGCGATGATCCCACACCCAAATTGAATACAATATACCATTTAGATCCCAGCTCGGATACTGTACATCGGGTGAACCCAAGTATTCGTGTGCTAAATGATCTACGAATGTTCACTGGAATGAGTAAAAGAGATATGGAAATAAATTTATCCGAGAGACAACAAATATTGCTCTGGTTGTTGAAACAGGATATAAAGGATGTAAATGACGTTGGTAAAATAATCGCGGAATATTATAGAGATAGGGAAAGTACTTTAGAGTTAATATCATATAAAGAAAACATATGAAAAATATATATAATATATAAATATAAAAGAATAAGATGGCATCAGTTTTTGAATCTAAAGGTATAAAACGAGCATCGAAGCCATTTCAGGGCATTGCTCAATCTCTCTGTAAATTCTTTCCAAATTTGGAATGGGACCTGGAAAAGGCAGGCCAAACTCTAGATCCGATATCTTATCTCTCAGCCATCCTATACATGACTACAGCAACTCTCATAGTCTCTTCAGTAGCGATAGCACTGCCCTCAATTATACTAGATGACTTTGATTTGATGTTCAACGTGGGAATACCTGTTGGTTTGAGCATCTTGATATTCTTCTATTTCTTCTTAACGCCAAAAATGAAGATAGGACGTAGAGAACGACTAATAGACAAGGATCTGGGATATATGTTAAAGGATATAGAGATACAGACATCTGCTGGTATACCTCTGTTTGATACCATAGTAAATGTCAGTACCGGAGGTTATGGTGAATGTTCTAAAATAGCAACCGAGATTGTTCACGACGTCCAATCCGGGAAATCAATGGTGGATGCTTTAGATGCTGCCGGGATGATAACCCCCTCCGCATACATGCGCAGAGTTATGTGGCAATTGGTAAATGCACTGCGTACCGGTGGTAGAGTCATATCAGCATTAAATGCCATTTCCACTGACCTTAAAATGCAAAGAAGAGCAAAGATAAAAGAATATGGGCAGACGCTGAATATGATGAGTATGATTTATATGATGGCCGGTCTTGTGATACCCTCAATGGGAGTAACACTCCTCGTGATTTTGTCTGGTTTCATGGGCTCAGGAATGATCACCAAGGAACTGTTCATGTTAATACTGGCTTTTCTTGTATTTTTCCAATTCATGTTTATCAACTTAGTACGAAGCAGTAGACCAAATATTTAGTTTGATAGGAAAATGAAGGCAAAAAAATCGAGAAAAACGAGTCTGGAAAAATTGGCGAGTGAAATTCCAGATGAGAAGAAGAAAAAGCCGAAGCGCGGGATCTCAAATATCATTCGCTCGGTTATACATTCGATATTGTACCTGTTCTATCCGGCTCTATATTCTATCAGAAGATCACTGACTATGATATCTGACATGGTCATATCCGGGGTCCTCTGGGGGGTTAACGCGATTATTACTATTTTTAGTGCGATCGCACGATTTTTACAGGGATTCATGACCAGTGTGTCCAAGAAGCTGGGAACACTTACCCCGAGCCATATAAAGGATCGAATACAGAAATTGATAATTTATTCCGGCATAACAAAAACAATAGAGGAAATCGTTGGTATGACGATGATCTATGCTGCTGCATTTGCAATTGTGGCATTTCTCTCAGTTTATTACCTGTTGGCTATGTCAACCACGGTGGCAATAGCCGCGAGTATCGGTGCAATAATTCTGGTAGTGATACTGATGTATACTATCCTGACTTTACTTGCAGATCGCCGCACACAGAGTATTGAGATGGTATTGCCGGATATCCTGCAGATGATAGCACAGAATATGTCTGCCGGGATGACACCATATAATGCATTGTGGGTATCTGCCAGACCGGAATTTGGTCCATTTGCAGACGAAATACAGCGGGCTGCAAGGGATACTCTCGCTGGAAAGCCACTGTCCACTGCTTTGGATGAGATGAAGGAGAGAGTTGACTCGGATAAATTAAAAAGAGCTGTGAGATTAATGATTCAGGGAATGGAATCCGGAGGTGAACTACCCACCGTATTGCAGGAAATCGCGGCCGACATGCGGGAGGAACACAATCTTGAGGTACAAATGAGATCGGAAACAGGTGGTTATGCGATGTTCATTATGTTTGCATTATTGATTGGAGCTCCTTTATTGTTAGCTGTTTCCATCACCTTCATATCTATCTTTTCACAGATCTTCGAGGAGGTGGGCGTGTCTGATCTAACTGAACAAATGGGCATGAGTGGTGGATCCGCACCCATTTCAATGGAGAAACTATCGATCACTCCAGAATTTTTTAGGTTGTATAGTGTGGGTGTACTGGGTATATCTGCATTCTTTGGATCATTCTTGATAGGTATAGTACGAACCGGGCGGGCAAAGGGTGGAATCAAATATATCCCTGTCTTAATCTCGCTTGCAATTGTTATTTTCTTAGGATTATGCAAACTCCTCACTGGTTTTTTCGGGGGAATGCTATCATAATTCAAAATAATCGCCGAGGTATATATTACGTAGGTAATTGCGGATATTTGTTTATATTGTAGAATATCAGACCAAACTCAATGACTATAAGTGGAAAAACCCCATCCAAAACCGATAAGTATTTATAGTAGATTTGCATATAAAATAATGGCTGAATTACTGAGAATGTGATATATTTTGTAGTTGGTAGAGTTACTGAGAATGTGATAGATCTGGTTTCATTGTCATTTATGTGACGTAAATCAAATTTTATTGTATTTTAAAAAATATATGGAGGTAAGATAAATATGAAAATGAGAAGATTGGTACGGGATGAAAGAGGACAAGGTGCGATGGAGTACCTGATGACGTATGGCTGGGCGATTCTAGTCGTTATGATTGTTGGAGTTGTGTTGTGGAGGATGGGTGTGTTTTCCCCCCCGACGGGTAGGGGAACAAGTGGTTTCTCGGAGGTAAAAGCTGTGGATTTCACTCTGTCTACTGCTGGAACCGGAACGGTAGAGATAATGAATGGTGCAGGTGTACGTATAGCTGTCAACAGTGCGACCATAACGCCTGAGTCACCAAGCGGTATGACTAATTGTACATGTAATACCACCGCTTTGACGTCGTTAGGTGCCGGATCAAAAGGCAGTATACCCATAACCGGTTGTAAGACCGGTGGTGCTGCAGTTGGAGATAGCTACAAATACACGCTGGCGGTTTCCTTTAACAATACGGCAACTGGTGTGATGCATACGAGCACTGGAAAGATCTGGGGAACATTTGAATAAATCCTCTTCTTCTTTCTTTTTTTTCTTTTTTATTAAGGTCTGATTTTATGATTCATTATTATTTTGCAATAATTCATCAATCAGAGCGAAGAATAATAATCTGTATGCTTGGCGGGACGGATTCTGCCAACGGACCCGCTGGGATTTGAACCCAGGTCTAGGGATTCCCTCCAACTATCTATTCATAAAATTAAAGTTGTCCGAAGTCCCCAAGGATATCCAGACTACCCTACGGGCCCACTTGGCGACATATTATCATAAAATGTCTGGTCCATGGGTTATTAAGATCATATCTATAAATTTTAGTTAGGAAAAGTTTATACGACGAAAAGATGAAATTAGATATACACATACATTCCTGCTACTCCGATGGCGTAAATACGCCCAAAGAGATAGTTAAACAAGCAAAAAAAATTGGCCTGGATGGAATTGCGATTACGGATCACGATGAAATCAAAGGGAGTATCGCAGCATCGAAATACAACTCCGGTGATTTTATAGTAATTCCCGGCGTTGAAATCTCGGCTAAAGAGGGACATATAAATTGTCTTGGTGCAACCCCGGTTATGGAGCAATATCTGCCCTCGGAAGAGGTCATAGAGCGGATTCATGAAGGGGGCGGAATCGCAATTGCAGTACACCCCTATGATAGATTTCGCATGGGCGTTGGTGACCTTGTTTATAAATTAAAGTTTGATGCTATAGAGACACACAATGGACATACCCTTGCGAGCACCCGGGACATGAAACAAGTTGCAAAAGAGATTAAACTGCCACAGGTTGGCGGTAGTGATGCTCATTGTCTTGGGGAAATAGGAAATATTTGTGTGGAGGTGGATAATGATCCTATAGAATCAATACTAAAGGGTAATATAAAGATCGTTACGAAAACTAAACCAAAAATTTGGATGAATTACATCGGATCCAAAATGGCGAGATTGATCTGATTTGAAATAGATTAAAAATATTAAAAATAGATTAAAAATAAAAAATAGATTAAAAATGTTGGTTACACAAATCGTTAAGGAATTGCCTGCGATGAATCTGAACCCCCTGGAAGTATACTCCATGTTTAGGGGCGAAAATACGTATCTTCTGGAGTCTGCAGAGGGCGGCGAGAAAATTGCGAGATATTCGTTCATAGGTTTTAATCCAAGCATTATTTTAAGGATAAGGAGTAAAAAGGTTGATCTTAAGGTGCTTGATCCAAACCTGCCGGATATCCATCCAAAAGGCGATGATCCCCTTGAAATCCT
>DAOVSA010000118.1 GCA_030633635.1 Candidatus Altarchaeota archaeon | reverse complement strand
CCTTATTTCACCTTTATTCGATAAATCTAAGTATCTGACTAACTCAAAATAATCTGAAGAAATAACATTGTTTCTGTTTATAATCTGATATACTCTAATAAATAACAATCATCCAATAACCCGTCGGGCAGGGAAAACCGTTCGAGAACTCAGATAGATTTCTAAAAATCCCGAATGCGACAGGTATCGGTTATACTCTGATTTGCGACAATACTGGATAAAACATTATTTAAAAACCTCTTTTGTTCTCGATACAATATAAGTTCCTGATTGACCGTCCCATTCCTTTTTTGCTTCAACAACCCTGATTTCTTTCTTAAACATCGGGCAGTCAAGAACCAGCGTCTCGGCTTCCCCGCCCTCAAAACCAAGATGAATTCTGAATTTTCTGTTTAACTCTTTCAACTCGTCTATTGCTTTTTCATCGATGATCCTGCCAAGCCAACTTTCGTCTAAACCCTCTGCCGAAATAGCAGTTATCATGATCCTGAAATCTGCAGTCAGAAGATCGCGCCAGTATTTCTCAGGATCGATGTGCCACAGCGGAGAAACGCTCTCAAGACCGAATTTCTTACAAATCCTATCGATTCTTTCCTTCTGGTAATTTGAGGCAAGAGCCCCCGAGAGAATTCCATCCACATCACTTTTTACCCTGAAGATCAATCTTTCAAGGTCTTTTAGTTCCTTTTCCTTCTCGCCCTCAGTCTCTTCAACGAGTAATGGAATTTCCATGAGTTTTGCCTGAATTTCGGTCAAGCCAATATTTGGGTGATGAAACATGTAACTGTCTGAACGCCGAGGTTTCATCGAAAGCAGATACCTGATATCGTGACCCTCTTTTCTTGCGAGATAAACTGCATACAGTGAATCCTTTCCCCCTGAAATTAGTGCCGCAAGTTTCATATAGTTTTTGATCTACAAACTTAATCTATAGATATTTCCTCCTTCCACTAATCGCATACATGGTTCTATTTGATATGTTTACTGAGTGGTCCCCAATTCTCTCCAGACACCTGGCGACCAATAAAAGATTTAATGCAAGTGGCACCTTATTACAGTTCATCTTTACCATCTCTTTTAGTTTTGGGAAAATACTCTCATACAGGACATCAATCTTTTCCTCGTTAATATTCACCTCATCTACTTTCTCCTTGTCCCTATTGATAAATGCATCTATGGCATCTCTGCTCATTTTCCCTGCAATCTTTCCCATTTCCTGAAGTAGTTTTTCCTCGTTCTCTGACTTTTCATTAACAATAAAAGGGAGTATCATGGCAATATCTTTAGAATAATCGCCGATTCTTTCCAGATTTGATGCCACATTCATGGTGGTACTGATAAACCGCAGATCTCCGGCTACGGGCTGATGAAGAGCTATGGTGTGAATACATCTCTCCTCTATTTCTCTATAGAGTGTATTAATCTCATCGTCCAGTTTAATTACTTTTAAGGATAGTTCCATGTCTCTATTTTTTAGTGCCACCATAGCATCCTTTAAAGATTTCTGCACCAGTTTACTCATCGCTTTTAAATCATTTCTTACCTTTTCCAATTCCCGATCAAGTTTCCTTTCTGGCATTTTAATTCTTATTAATTCTTATATTTTATAATTTTTATATTTGTCTTCATCCTTTATCTTCATAAATTTTATCCAAACCTTCCGGTAATATAGTCCTCTGTGGCTTTTTTCTCTGGTTTCTCAAATAACTCTCTCGTCTTTCCAAACTCTACCAGCTCACCTAAAAGGAAAAACCCAGTGAAGTCCGAAACCCTTGCTGCCTGTTGCATGTTGTGGGTAACAATTACTATGGTATACTCTTTTTTAAGCTCATTAATGAGCTCTTCAATCTTTGCAGTGGAAATCGGATCCAGAGCAGAACAGGGTTCATCAAATAGTATCACCTCAGGTTTCACTGCCAGTGTTCTTGCTATGCATAATCTTTGTTGCTGTCCTCCGGACAAATCCAAAGCCGGTTTATTCAATCTATCCTTTACCTCGTCCCAAATAGCCGCGGACTTCAGGCTTTTTTCAACTATCTCCTTCAATCCATTTTTGATGCCATGTGCCCTGGGACCATAGGCCACATTATCATAGATCGTCATTGGAAAGGGATTTGGCTTCTGAAATACCATACCGACCCTTCTTCTCAGCCTTACAACATCAACATCGGGATCATAGATATTTTTCCCGTCAAGCAGGACCCCTCCCGTTGTTTTTACATTATCTATCAGGTCATTCATCCGGTTCAATGCTCTGATGAATGTGGTTTTTCCGCAGCCCGATGGGCCGATTAGAGCAGTAACCTTGTTACTTCTTATATCTACTGTAACATCCTTCAGTGCATGATTTTCTCCATACCAGAGACTCAAATCTTTGACCTCTATTTTATCTTCACTCATCTTTTCAAATTCCTCGAAAAATAATTGTTTAGTAATCTTGCTGTATAATTCAGGATCAGGATCATCAGGATCAGGACTAATGCGGTGCCAAAGGCATTTTCCTCCGAGATCCCCTCTGAAGTCAATGTATAGAGATGGGTTGTCAAAGCCATGGTTGGATCAAAAACTGAACCCGGCAGAATTGGATTTAACACCGCTGCGGTGAATATTATCGGTGCTGTTTCACCGGCGGCTCTGCCCAAACCCAAAATTAAACCCGTTACTATGCCAGGCAATGCAGATGGCAGTATTACCTTTCTTATGGTATATAGCTTCGTGGCGCCAAGGGCATAACTTCCCTCTTTGTCCCATCTTGAAACCGTCTTTATAGCCACTTCAGATGTTCTTATAATTGTTGGGAGGATCATAAACCCCAGTGTTAATCCACCTGACAATATAGAGACACCACCGGTGTAATCCCTCAGATAAAAAACAAACAATGCAAACCCAAACAGGCCAAAAACTATTGAAGGAACTGCGTTTAAGGTATCTGCCCCCAAGCGAATTGCATTTGTCAATCTTCCCTCCCGGGTAAACTCTGTAAGGTATACTGCAGCACCTACCCCTATAGGGGTCGCAAAGAGAAGAGCAATGGCTGTCAGATAGAGGGTTCCGAGAATCGCAGGATATATCCCACCTTCTCTCCCAGCAGCCCTTGGAATTT